>NZ_JAAKUB010000002.1:0-272632 GCF_049174935.1 Aeromonas sp. 600886
TGGTGCGCCCGAGAGGATTCGAACCTCTGACCACCTGGTTCGTAGCCAGGTACTCTATCCAGCTGAGCTACGGGCGCCCTGTTTTAAAACGATAAAAAAAGCTTACTTATCAGTAAGCCTTTTCCAAAGTGTCGACTTGCTGATGGTCAACACATGACTCTTGCTTGAGTCGTAATATGGTGCGCCCGAGAGGATTCGAACCTCTGACCACCTGGTTCGTAGCCAGGTACTCTATCCAGCTGAGCTACGGGCGCAAATGGCGGAGAAGGGGGGATTCGAACCCCCGATGCGGGTATAAGCCGCATACTCCCTTAGCAGGGGAGCGCCTTCAGCCTCTCGGCCACCTCTCCGTTTGCGGGGCTGATAATACTTCACAGGGATTTTTAGTCAAACACTTTTTTGGAGAAAAAAGTGCGTTCGCTCAGCATTTGGTCAAAGCGTGGAATATTCAAACAATATCGGCACTTATCCCGCAGTTTCGCGCCCTGCAGGGCAATTTCAGGGGGCCGGAAAAACAAAAGGCGACACATGAGGTGTCGCCTTGTCACAGCCATGAAAGTGGCTTAGAAGCCCGGTTGGCCCGGAACTTTCTCGGCCTGGATGCGCTGGTAGATCTCTTCGCGGTGTACGGAGACCTCTTTCGGCGCGTTAACACCGATACGGACCTGGTTGCCTTTAACGCCCAGTACGGTGACAGTTACTTCATCACCAATCATCAGGGTTTCCCCAACACGACGAGTCAAAATAAGCATTCGCTTGCTCCTGTATCCTGTTTTGTTTTTATATCGATATGCGACATTATCTAACAAAGATACCGATATGGTAAATGGTTGAAACTAAATCAATCAGAGATTGTTAGCCCAAGGGCTGCTCTTGCGGTGCCTGATCCAACCCGAAAGCCGCGTGCAGGGCTCGCACCGCCAACTCCAGATACTTCTCGTCAATCACCACAGAGATTTTGATTTCAGAGGTCGAGATCAACTGCATGTTGATCCCCTCCTCGCCCAATACCTTGAACATGGTGCGCGCAACACCGGGATGGTTCCACATGCCGACACCGACAATGGAAACCTTGGCAATTTCGCCATTTCCCTGCACGCAGGAGGCGCCAAGTTCGGTGGCGGTCTCCTCCAGCAGTGCCCGGGCGCGGCGATAGTCATCACGATTCACCGTGAAGGTGAAGTCGGCGGTGCCATCTCCCAGGGTGTTCTGCACAATCATGTCGACATCAATGTTGGCGTCGCTGATCGGATTCAGGATCTGCGCGGCAACGGTTGGTCTGTCCGGCACGCCCAGAATGGTCAGGCTGGCCTCGTTGCGGTTAAAAGCGATCCCGGATACCAGGGGAGCTTCCATCCTATCACCTCCATATGTGATTAAGGTTCCCTCTCCATCGATAAAGCTCGACAGCACCCGCAGCGGGACGCGGTACTTGCCCGCAAACTCCACCGAGCGGATCTGCAGCACCTTGGCGCCGAGACTGGCCATCTCCAGCATCTCCTCGAAGGTGATGGTGTCGAGACGACGCGCCTTGGGCTCGATGCGCGGATCCGTGGTGTATACCCCATCCACATCGGTAAAGATCTGGCACTCATCGGCCTTGATGGCCGCCGCCACGGCAACCGCCGTGGTATCCGAACCGCCGCGGCCCAGCGTCGTGATGGCGTTATGCTCGTCACGGCCCTGGAAACCGGCGATCACCACCACCTTGCCCGCAGCCAGTTCGGCCTGAACCAGCTCGGTGTCGATGTGGGTGATGCGCGCCTTGCCATAGGCGGAATCGGTGTGAATCCGTACCTGATCTCCGGTCATTGAGACCGCAGGACAACCGCGTTTGTTCAACGCGATCGCCAGCAGCGCTATGGTGACCTGCTCACCGGTGGAGACCAGTACATCCATCTCCCGCCGGTTGGCATCAGGATCCAGCTGCTGGGCCATGCCCAGCAGCCGGTTGGTTTCGCCCGACATGGCGGAGACAACCACCACCACGTCGTGTCCCTGGGCGCGGGTCTGCTCGACCCGCTCAGCTACCGCCTCGATCCGCTCCAGTGTGCCGACCGAGGTGCCGCCGTACTTCTGTACATAGAGTGCCACAGATCACCTCGCCCGATTACAGGCGCTCTTCCAGCCAGGAGTGAACGGATTGCAGCGCTGCCGGCACCGCCTCAGGCTGGGTACCACCCGCCTGTGCCATGTCCGGACGGCCACCGCCCTTGCCACCCACCTGCTGGGCAACCAGATTGACCAGCTCACCGGCCTTGACCTTGCCGGTCAGGTCGTTGGTGACGCCCGCGATCAGGTTGACCTTGCCATCGGCACAGGTGGCCAGCAGCACAACACCGGACTTCATCTGGTTCTTCAGTTCGTCCAGCATGCCGCGCAGGGATTTCGGATCGGCCCCTTCCAGCGCTGCAACCAGCACCTTCTGACCGTTGATCTCGATTACCTGGCCCAGCAGGTCGTTACCGGCCTGAGCGGCCAGCTTGGCCTTGAGCTGCTCCAGCTCGCGCTCCATCATCTTGGCCTTGTCCAGCATCTGGCGAACCTTGTCGGCGATGCAGAACTGGTCACCTTTCACCAGTGCAGCAGCCTCTTCGATCTGCTCGCCGACCTGATGCATGAAGTCGATGGCCGCTTTGCCGGTCACCGCTTCGATACGGCGCACGCCAGCTGCGATACCGCTCTCGGCGATGATCTTGAAGAAGCCGATATCACCGGTGCGCTTGGCGTGAGTACCGCCGCACAGTTCGGTGGAGTAGTCGCCCATGCGCACCACGCGCACGTCGTCTTCATATTTTTCACCAAACAGCGCCATGGCACCGGCGGACTTGGCCGCTTCCAGATCCATCAGCTGGGTGGTGATTTCGTGGTTGGCGCGGATCTGGTTGTTGACCAGCTCCTCGACCCGGCGAATGGTCGCCATGGTCAACCCCTCGAAGTGGGAGAAGTCGAAGCGCATGCGCTCGGCACCAACCAGAGAACCTTTCTGGGTGACATGCTCGCCCAGTGCCTGACGCAGGGCAGCGTGCAGCAGGTGAGTCACGGAGTGGTTCAGGGCGATGGCCTGGCGACGATCGCCATCAACCACGGCTTCCACTTCGGCGCCCTTCTCCAGGGTGCCCAACTCCATATAACCCTTGTGGATGATCGCCTTGCCAGCTTTGACGGTATCGGTCACGGCGAAGATGCCGTCGTCCACTTTCAGGGTACCGCTGTCGCCAATCTGGCCGCCGGACTCGGCGTAGAAGGGGGTCTCTTCCAGCACGATGACCGCTTCGTCACCGGCGATAAGACCGCTCACCTCTTCCACACCCTTGTAGATACCGACCACACGGGTACGCTCGGTCAGGGTCTTGTAACCGGTGAAGGGAGTCTCGAAGTCGAGCTTGAGCATCTCGTTGTAGTTCACGCCGAAGCTCGAGGCCTCTTTGGCACGAGCACGCTGCTTCTCCATCTCGGCCTTGAAGCCCTCTTCGTCGATGCCTATCTCGCGCTCGCGCACCACGTCGGCAGTCAGGTCGGCCGGAAAGCCGTAAGTGTCATAGAGCTTGAACACCACTTCGCCCGGAATAACCTTGGCATCGCCCAGGTTGGCCAGAGCATCTTCCAGCAGCAGCAGACCGCGATCCAGAGTCCGGACGAACTGCTCCTCTTCGATGCGCAGCACTCGCTCGACCAGCGGCAGCTGGGCGATCAGCTCGGCAGCGACGTCTTTCATCTGCACGGCCAGCTCGGCAGCCAGTTTGTAGAAGAAGACATCGGTAGCGCCCAGCTTGCGACCGTGACGCACGGCGCGGCGGATGATGCGGCGCAGCACATAGCCACGGCCTTCGTTGGACGGCATCACGCCATCTGCCACCAGGAAGGCGCAGGAGCGGATGTGGTCAGCGATGACGCGCAGGGACTGGTTGCTCAGATCGGTAGTACCGACAATCTCGGCCGCTTTCTTGATCAGCGCCTGGAAGATGTCGATTTCGTAGTTGGAGTGGACACCCTGCATGATGGCGGAGATCCGCTCCAGACCCATGCCGGTATCCACGGACGGACGCGGCAGCGGCTCCATGGTGCCGTCAGCCTGACGGTTGAACTGCATGAAGACCACGTTCCAGATCTCGATGAAACGGTCACCATCCTCTTCCGGTGAGCCGGGACGGCCACCCCAGATGTGATCGCCGTGGTCATAGAAGATCTCGGTACAGGGACCGCACGGGCCGGTATCACCCATCGCCCAGAAGTTGTCGGAAGCGTAAGGGGCGCCCTTGTTGTCACCGATGCGCACGATGCGATCGGCCGGGACACCGACCTCTTTTTCCCAGATGTCGAAAGCTTCATCGTCAGTCGCGTAGACGGTCACCAGCAGGCGATCTTTCGGCAGCTGCAGCACCTCGGTCAGGAAGCCCCATGCAAACTTGATGGCATCCTGCTTGAAGTAGTCACCGAAGCTGAAGTTACCCAGCATTTCGAAGAAGGTGTGGTGACGAGCGGTATAGCCGACGTTTTCCAGATCGTTGTGCTTACCACCGGCACGCACGCAACGCTGGGAAGTCGTCGCGCGATTGTAGGCACGCTTGTCTGCGCCAAGGAACACATCCTTGAACTGGTTCATACCCGCGTTGGTAAACAACAGGGTCGGGTCGTTATGCGGTACCAGCGAGCTGGAGGAGACAACCTGGTGCCCCTGGGAACGGAAATACTCGAGAAACGCAGCGCGAATCTCTGACGTGGACATATACATGGAAAATCCTGCTTGATTCGAATACGGACTTTTAACCGCATTAATGTAAGTTTTCTGCGGGGTAAAGTAAAACGGACAGGGCCGCCACGGGCGAAAAAGCGCACATAAACGGGCCAGAGAAGAGCGCCGCTGCCCACAGTGGCTTTTTTCACTGTCGAGAGGCAAAAAAGCAGCGCAGAAAGAGGGATGAGATGAACAAAAGGCCGCTTTTTCGGGATTGCGCTCGCAACCTACTGAGCCGGCAGGAAAAACCGGCCACAAGGAGAGGTAAGACGGCTGTTACCACGCAGTGGCGTTACTCCTCCCGCTCCTGCAGGGCCGAGATGGCATAACGGGCCTGATCCTGGGTAAAGCCGCGCCCCAGCAGATATTTGAGCCACTTCATCCGCAGCTTGAAATCCGCCAGATCGGCCATCCGGGCGCGCCGTTCGAGCAGGGCAAACGCCAGTTCGAACCAGTCCAGCTCCGGCTGATCGAATGCGGCATCAATCTGCATATCGTCGAGCCCCTTGCGGCGCAGATCGAAGCGGATCTTTATGGGGCCATGCCCTTTGGCGGCACCGGCACGTACAGCCATACCGCCGTAACGTTCGTCATTGACCCAGTTGTAACCGCGGCAGTAGTCGACCACCGCCTCGATCACCTCTTCATTGAAGCCCTGCTGGCGCAGCCGGTTGGCCAGCTCTGACTCGGCACTCTCGCGGCGGGCCAAACTGCGCATGGCAAAGGCGCGGGCGGCGGCAAGCTGCTCGGCAAAGGTCGGTTCGGCAGGCTCGACCGGTTCGGTAACGGATTCATCAACCATCATAAATAACAAGGCCGGGTATCTACCCGGCCTTCCTTTGTTCCTTATTCGAACTCTTGTTCGCTTTCGGCATCGAACTCGTCTGCCTCAACCGGTGCAGCCTTGTCATCGACAGGCACTGCGCCGGAGAGCAGCAGCTCGCGCAGGCGGGCTTCCACTTCACCAGCCATCACCTTGTTCTCGGCGAACAGCTTCATCACGTTGGCCTTGCCCTGACCGATCTTCTCACCGTTGTAGCTGTACCAGGCGCCGGCCTTGTCGATCAGCTTGTGCTTGACGCCGAGATCCACCAGCTCGCCCTCTTTGGAGATACCGGCGCCGTAGAAGATCTGGAATTCAGCCTGCTTGAAGGGCGGGGCAACTTTGTTCTTGACCACTTTGACGCGAGTCTCGTTACCGACCACTTCGTCACCTTCCTTGATGGCGCCGATACGACGGATATCCAGACGCACGGAGGCGTAGAACTTGAGCGCGTTACCACCTGTGGTGGTCTCCGGGCTACCAAACATAACGCCGATCTTCATCCGGATCTGGTTGATGAAGATGCACAGGCAGTTGGCGTTCTTGATGTTGGCGGTCAGTTTGCGCAGCGCCTGGGACATCAGACGAGCCTGCAGGCCAACGTGGGAATCACCCATCTCCCCTTCGATTTCCGCTTTCGGCGTCAGGGCCGCCACGGAGTCGACGATGATGACGTCAACCGCATTGGAGCGCACCAGCATGTCGCAGATTTCCAGCGCCTGTTCGCCGGTATCCGGCTGGGAGATGAGCAGGTCGTCGACGTTGACGCCCAGCTTGGCAGCGTAGATAGGGTCGAGAGCGTGTTCCGCATCGACGAAGGCACAGGTTTTGCCTTTCTTCTGGGCTTCCGCAATCACCTGCAGGGTGAGGGTGGTTTTACCGGAAGATTCCGGGCCGTAGATCTCGACGATACGGCCACACGGCAGACCGCCAATGCCCAGCGCCACGTCCAGCGAGAGGGAACCGGTAGAGATGGCTTCGATATCCATGGTCTTGCTGTCGCCCAGACGCATGATGGAACCTTTGCCGAACTGCTTTTCAATCTGACCCAGCGCAGCCGCCAGTGCCTTCTGTTTGTTCTGATCCATGCCAATCTCCGCTGGAAATCGTGAGTAAGAAGTGAAGTTGGGCTAAGTATACTGTCTATTCATACAGTATCAAGCCCAATTTATCTGAGCAGGGCCAACAGACCCGACAAGGCCTGTCTCACCGCCTGCTGACGTACCTGCCGGCGATCCCCGTCGAAGCGGGCGAGCAGGGAGTGGTGACGGCCATTGCGGTCGGCCCAGGCGAACCAGACGGTGCCGACCGGCTTGCCCTCGGTGGCGCCGCCGGGGCCGGCGATGCCACTGATAGCAACGCTGATGGAGGCAGACGAGTGCGCCAGCGCGCCGCGGGCCATCTCCAGCACCACCGCCTCGCTCACCGCGCCGTGCCGCTCAAGACTCTCGTCGCTCACCCCCAACATCTGCTGCTTGGCCTCGTTGGTGTAGGTGACAAATCCGCGATCGAACCAGCCGGAACTGCCCGCGATGTCGGTGATGGCGCTGGCCACCCCGCCGCCGGTACAGGATTCGGCGGTCGTCGCCAGCCAGCCACGCTGGCCAAGGGCCCGTCCCAGCTCGATGGCAAGGTGCTCTATCTCTGCATCCAGTTTCATCACGACTCCTTCTGATCCGCTTAAGAGGCATATTATGCGATCCCGCTAGCGCCGCCCGCAACCACGGCAGACCGCCCTTGCCTGCCGTAATTTGCGGTGCCGCACCTGTGTCATGCCTTCAATAGTGCAGAACAACCGCGCCCGGAACACCCGCTCCCCCGGCGCGGCGCTTATGTGTAGAATGGCGCCATCAAGCTCAAGGCTCATCACCGCAGACACTGGCCCGCAGAGGCCCCTTCTGGAACAGAACATGACCGCACAACACCAAGCCAGCGGCGCCACAGGCTCCGCTCCCGGCGCAAATCTGAGCGCCCACACGCCCATGATGCAAGGGTGTTTACATGTTGATTTTAATGTGCTTTTTTGAAATTTATCTATCTTTCTACGCTTTAACCTACGCTATGAACACCCTTCATGATTGAGCCTCTTTTACCAATCCTGCACCCACATCCCCAATGAAGGGCATTGTCCAAACATAACAACCAGTATGCTGCTTAACAGCGCACACAAATAAAAACACGACTACATCCTATTCAATGAAATTTCAAACCTATATCACCTACATGAGTTAGCAGGCTGAATGTCTGCATTTCACAATTCCTGGAGGAGATATGGCTCACCTGATCGACACCATGGCCTACACCGGCCAAACCCCTTGGCATGGCCTTGGCAATGTTTTGCCTCCGCAACAATCTCTCGATATCTGGCTACAGGCAGCCGGGATGGATTGGACCATCGAGCAGAGCGACGTGATGTTTAACGTCGCCTCCGATGCACTGCATATCCGTCCCTACAGCGATAGCAAGGTGCTGTATCGCTCCGATACCCTCACCCCTCTGTCGGTGGTCTCAAGCCGCTACAACGTGGTACAGCCTCACGAGGTGCTGCACTTCTATCAAGATCTAGTGGAAGCCGGTGGCTTTGAGCTGGAGACTGCTGGTTCGCTCAAAGGCGGCCGCAAGCTGTGGGCACTCGCTAAGACCGGCCAGGATCTAAAACTCAAAGGCAATGACTTGGTAAAGTCCTATCTGCTGCTGGCGACCAGCTGCGACGGCACGCTCTGCACCACGGCGCAGTTCACCTCGCTGCGGGTAGTCTGCAACAACACCCTACAGATGGCACTGCGCGGTGCTACCGGCGCCATCAAGGTGCCCCACTCTACTCAGTTCGATGCCGCTGCCGTCAAAGAGTCGCTCGGGCTGGGGCTCTCCCATTGGGATGAGTTCAAAGTCCAGACTAAGGAATTGGCACAACGGCCCGTCACCCCCGAAGAGGCGCTGCGCTTTTTCAGCGACTTGCTGGCGCAACCGCTCGATGAGGAGAACATCATTCTCACCAAGCCGGTACAACGACTGCATGAGCTCTATCAGGGTGCAGGCATGGGCTCAGAACTTGCGAGCTCCCGCAATACCGCCTGGGGGCTGGTCAATGCGGTCACTGAATACGTGGATCACCACCGCCGTGCCCGCAGCCAGGATCACCGGCTCGATTCCGCCTGGTTCGGTCAGGGCGCCCAACTCAAATCCCAAGCCTTGAATCAGGCACTCACTCTGCTGCAGTAATTACGCTTCCCCATTCAAACCGCATAACGACCTCACCCGGACTGGCGCAAGCCAATCCGGGCGTCGCCATTTATGCCGTCAACAAGGAATAGTCATGAAATCAAAAGCCAAATACGGCCAAGCCCTGCGGCTAGCCTCTACTACCCAGTTAACCCGCGAGCAGTGGCTCGCTATCCGCAAGCTCGGCATTGGCTCCTCCGATGCCGCCGTGGCAGTGGGGCTCTCTCCCTACAAATGTCCGCTCAGCCTGTGGCTGGAAAAGACCGGTCGCAAGGAGCCAGAGGATATCTCCCACAAGGACGCGGTGCTGTGGGGCATTGAGCTGGAGCCGGTGTTGGCGCAGGTCTATGCCAAACGCACTGGCTACAAGGTTCGACGGGTCAATGCGGTACTGCAACACCCCGAGCATCCTTTCATGCTCGCCAACCTCGATCGGGAGGTAGTCGGCCATCCCGATGGGCCGGGCATTCTGGAGATCAAGACCGCCAGCTATCACAGCGCTCCCCAGTGGGAGGAAGGAGTGCCGGTGGCTTATCAGTGTCAGGTACTGCATCAATTGGCGGTTACCGGCCATGCCTGGGCTGAGGTGGCAGTGCTGATCGGCGGCCAGGATTTTCGGATTTACCGCATCGAGCGCGATGAGGAGAAGATCCAGGATCTCACCGAGCGGGAAGCGCAGTTCTGGCAGATGGTGCAACAAGACCAGCAGCCCGAGCCTGACGGCTCCAATGATGCCGCCAATGCCCTGAGCTGGCTGTTTCCGCGTGACGATGGCCAGACGGTAGATCTCTCCGATTCTCCCGAGTTCAACCAGCTGTTTGGGGAGCTGCTGCGATTGCGTCAGCAGAAGGAAGCTGTCGAGCTGCAGGAGTCGCAGCTCAAGCAGCGGCTGCAAGCCACCTTGGGTGAAGCGACAGCCGGGCTGTTTGCCGATGGCAAGATCACCTGGAAGCGCAGCAAAGACCGGCTGGCGCCGGATCTGGATAAGCTCGGTCAGGATCATCCCGACCTGCTCACCCGTTACGTCAAACCGGTGCCCGGCGTGCGCCGTTTCACCATTCAACCCTTGAGGCAAACTCCATGATCAAAGGACTGGCGATCACCCCGCCCGTGATCGGGCGGATCTGCATCGGCAAGCTGGTGCAAAAACAGGATAAATGGGTACCGGAGAAGGACGACAGCTTCACCCTCACCACCCAGGTACAACAAAAAGGGGGATGGTTACTCCATCCCCTGCATCAACACTACTCATCGCAAAAGAGTGGCCAAGGGCAGGAACAAACCAAGATCCGCGCCATTCCGGTGCGGGTGCTGTTCAACGATAGCGACTTGAATCTACGGGCGGAATATAGCGCCTTTGACCGTCAAACCGGCAGGCCGTTGTGTGTCGGGAATGGGGAGGTGGCGAGACGAGTGGGGGCGCAAGGCATGGAGGAAGTCAGCTGCCCTGGACCAGAGCGCTGCGCCTTTGCAGGGCAACAGGGCTGCAAGCTGTACGGTCGACTGAACCTGTTTGTGGAGGGGCAAGGGGATGAGCTGGGTAGCTTTATCTTCCGCACCACCGGCTACAACTCGGTGCGCACTCTGGCGGCTCGACTGAAGTACCTGGAGGCTGTGAGCGGGGGCCATACCCGCTATCTGCCG
Source organism: Aeromonas sp. 600886 (assembly GCF_049174935.1). Taxonomy (NCBI): domain Bacteria; kingdom Pseudomonadati; phylum Pseudomonadota; class Gammaproteobacteria; order Aeromonadales; family Aeromonadaceae; genus Aeromonas; species Aeromonas sp. 600886. The sequence goes on from NZ_JAAKUB010000002.1 coordinate 10,428, forward strand.
CTCACTCTACGGCTGCGGGCCAAGAGCACCACCCAGTCCTACCGCACCCCGGTCTACTACGTGGATTTAACCTTGCGGGAGGAAACCAACCTGACCGAGGCAGTCAGGCTCGCACAGGAGGCGGCCCAGCGTGACCAGGAGGCAGGCCTTGCAATCGACCAGATGGAGCAAGCCGCTCGTGAGCTGCTGCGTAACGGCCAGTTTGAGGATATTGATGAAGAGGTACCGATGCTGCTGGAGGAGTTCTATCCCGAAACCAACAGCGACGAGACGGCGAATGGTAACGCTGGTGTGGAGGCGACTACTTCGCATGCCGCACCGCAAAGCCAAGCAACCAGAACGCCACAGAGGCCGCAACCAAGAAGGAGTCCACTCACCAACAAATTGGGGAAAGGGAACCCATCCCCTCCCCAGTGAATGGCGGGTGATCAGCGGGGACGCGCCAACCGCTCCACCAACCGTTCTACCGTTTCCAGCAACAGGGTTCGGTCAGCATCATCGAGCCGAGCCAGTTGCTGGCTCAGCACAATGCCCTGCTCGGTCGGGCGGTTACTGGTCTCACGCAGAAAGTCGGCTAGCTCACAACCAAACAGTTGAGCGAGCTCCGCCAGCCGCACCACGGTCGGCACCACAATTCCCCGCTCCATTCGAGAGACGGCTTCCATCCCGATATTGAGGTGTTCAGCCACATGCTCTTGCGTGAATCCGGCTTGAGTACGCTTGTGGCTGATCGCCTTGCCAACGCTCTTGGCTAACAGCTCAAGGTTGATATCTGTCATGGGTCCTCCAGTCAACCTCTATGGTTGACCATGGACCCATTGACGATAAGGACTCAAAAGGTAGACTAAAGACTTAATGAGTCCATAAACGGCAATTGGTGCTGATTTGACACAGATGCGAGGCCCTCAACCAATAAACCAGCGTGACCAACTCGCAACAGGTGGGCTCCATAAGACCCTTTTACTAAACGACCAAGGAAACAAAACATGGAAAGACTGACTTATGAAGATCTAGGTACTGACAAGCTGGCCTCACTGATCCGTGCACGAAAATCTTTCGAAGTCGTGGGGCTATCTGGGCGTATGAGCGCCGCTGTGACAAAACTTGAAAACAGCATCGAACCTGCCGGGCTGAAATGCCGGGTGTATACCAAGGGCCGGATCGCCGCAGCAGGGGCCAGCGTCTTTGGCGGTATTACCGGTCTAGCCGGGATCGCATCTGCCGTCACCATCGCGGCACATAATCTCGCCACTTACAATCCAGACTATGAAATCGTTAAGCACTTGGTGGATAACTCACTCAGCGTGCTTTACAAAAAATAACCACGTTAATGGCTCATCTAAATCCTTGAGCCTTTAGGAGTCACAGGGATGAAAAAACTCTTCATTACCTCAACAGCACTGCTGCTGTGCGGCAACGCCATGGCGTATGGCGAGGCCGGACGCTGGAGCAGCGGCTGGGGTCAGGGCACCAGCGAATACACGGCGGTGGTCAACGAGCAAAACAACCTCTATATCGCCTGTAATGACACCCGCAAGGTCAGCATGACGGCCACCGTGCAGGGCAAGGAGTACGGCTCTTATGCTGGGCAGGCTTTCTCCATCGTCGTCGATGGCAGCCAATACGATGCGCCCTATGAGACCGAGTCCCGTGTCGGTGAGAACAATTTCTTCGACATGTGGGGCAAGCTACGCAAGGCCAAGTCGATCAGAATTTTGACGGCTGACGGCAAGCAGCTCGCACTGCCGACCCAAGAGGTGGCATCAGTTCTGCCCGCCACCAATACCCCCGAGTTTAACTGCTTGATGTGGGACCAATAGGTCACACCCATTCCCATCCAAGAGGAGGCATTTGCCTCCTCTTTTTATTTCTGCCATTCACCCACTCTTGAAGGAGACGCACTATGCCCCCCTGCATTCCCCCTGAATGCGAGCCGTTCGATCACCAAGGCTTTTGGCACAAACTCTGGGCCTTTGCCAAACGTGCCGGTCGGCCCTTTATCGAGACCTGCCTGTTGCTCTACTACACCAGCCAAAAGGATGATCTGCCGCTTTGGGCCAAGCTCCTGATTTACAGTGCGCTGGCCTACTTTATATCGCCCATTGATGCGATCCCGGATGTGTTGCCGATGGGACTCACCGATGACATCGCGGTACTGAGTGCAGCTCTCGCCAGCATTGCCGCCTTTATTGATGAACAGATCCGTGCCCGTGTGGCCAAAAAAATGCGCGAGCTGTTCGACCAAGATTAACCCCCACAAGGAGTACACCATGGCCATTCCCTTTTTCCGGGAGGGCTTTGCCCTGCCCGTTGCCCAAGCTTTGCTGGTTCTGCTCAACCAAGAAGTCGCTAAAACCGAGCTCGACATCGAGCGCTTAACCCAACTGACCTTCAACTTTCGTAACCCCGGCTACAGTGCCGCTCAAGGCGGCGTGCACCCAGTCGAGATCCGGCTGATCCGTGGGCTCGATGGCTGGCTGTTCGATTACGTCACCGACTTCAGTTATCAAGGGCTGGGCTCGGATGCCGAGCTCAGCAAGGAGCTCGATTTCAACTTCCTTGATGGGGAACACACCATGCTGGGCTGGGGACCGCTGCGGCTGGCCGAAGCGCGGGAGCTGTTCGATATCTGGCAGAGCAACTTCATTGCCTACTGCCGGTTGGAGTGTTTCAGCGTCACGGTCGCAGGAGATTAGGAGGACACGATGAGCCAAGAATTAGCGCTCTCCCACTACTCACGTCAGTGGTTGGGACAAGTTGTCGCCAACGCCAAGATAACCCCCACCCGCAGTAGTCAGCGATGGCTGCTGCACCTGACACCGGATAGTCCACACATCCGCACAGTCACCCTGCAGGTCCGTTGGTCAGGCGTGCAGTGGCAACTGCTCACCATCAGCAATGCCGAGGACTGGCACACCATGAGCCAGCCGAGAGATGAGATCTGCATCGCCCCCAAACGTCGCTGTTTCTGGCGTTGCCAAGCTGGACCCGTGCCGCTCACCGAGCGGCCTCGCGTACTGGCAAGTTTCCTGGCTGACCTGCAGCGGATCTGCACCCATCGCGGCTATGTCGTGGAGAGTGGCCCCATCGCCGACAAGGAGAGCGAAGATGATTAACGCCGTGATCGCCATCGAGCTGGAGGCTTATCTTGAGCACAATGGTCAGATTGAAGCAGTGCATGACCAAGGCCAGCCGGTGGCCGGTTACGCTATCTATCTACGCTATGAAAACGAACGGGGTGACAGACTGGCGCAATGGCTGTGCGATCATCCGGATCACCGCTGGCTAACCCAGTTAGGCACCATGCTCGCCACCAGTTACCACATTCCGCTACACGACTACACCCCGCACACCTTGGCGGCCTGAACACAGCCAGCCAAGCCTGCGGTCACACCCCATTCAGTAACCCATTAACCAACTACTTCGCCTAGCCTGCCGCGTCCAATGCGGTGGGGCGATGGCGTATGGAGCCTAATCATGTTGCATCAAAAACTCACCGCCGGGGAGCAACCCGGCACCTACCGGGTGACTGACCTTGTCACCGACGATGACCTGCTCACCATCGCCCAAGCTGTTGCCCGGCAGAAACTGGCCAAGGGAGAAGCTATTACCGATAAACACTTGGCCCATCAGGCCCTGCAAGGGCTGCTGCAAACACGAGATCGAGAAGTTTTTGCGGCACTGTTCCTCGATAACCAACACCGGATCCTGGCCTACGAGGAACTGTTCCTTGGCACCCTGTCCGCTGCGACCATCTACCCCCGCGATGTCGTCAAGCGAGCACTGCCCCACAATGCTGCCGCCCTGATGCTGGTGCATAACCACCCGTCGGGATACCCGGAACCCAGCCGGGCAGATATCGAGATCACCCTGCGCCTACAGAATGCCCTGGCACTGGTGGATATCCGGATTTTGGATCATCTGGTCGTCGGTACTGAGGGTGTGGTGTCGCTGGCGGAACGAGGGAATTTGTAACTACCACGCCGGTCAGGGAGCCCATGGAGGAAGAAGGCATGGCCAGCAGTGAGCTCTACAACGACTTACCATCATTAGGAGTACACAGAAAATGGGAACCATAGGGAGTTGGGGATTACACACCCAAGTTCAACCACGTTTTGGCGCACGTGCAATTGTTGAACGAAGCAGGGTTTCCCTGCTTTGGGATCGCTGCGGCGTCTATGGCGATGCTGACGAGCAATGGCTCACCGACATTGATACCGTTATACCGAGTTTTATTGAGCGCCTTAGCAAGCTCTTTCAACAAGGAGAACTACTGAGTGACCAAGATAAATTGGTGACGTTGCAGCAAGGGGAATGGGTATGTCTGGCTAATCCCAAAGCCAGCTACGGATATCTCTATCTGGATGTCTACCGGCAGGAATGCGGTAATGTTCAAGCCACGAAAAGATAAATCTGAGGCAGAGGGTGAGCATGTAGCTCACCCTACCTGAGACTTCTTTTTTTGGCTGACTACTGAACCCCTAATGCCTTGTAGACGGCATCCACCGGATCAGCATAAAAGCTGATTTGAAACTTGGAGAAGATCTCCGCCGGTACGGTTGGAATATCCGAGGCTGACGCCATCGGCAGTAATACTCGTTTTCCGCCACTGTCCATTGCCAGTTGCAGACTGCCAGCCAAATCCTCAACCGGATTGACCACACCGCCTAGCGTCATGTCACCCAGCACCACCATCTGCTCCTGCACCGGCTTGCCCATCAGAATGGAACAAAACGCCACCAGCGCGGCCAGACTGGTTTTGGTGCTAGGGCCGGAGTTATGTAGCTCGACCACATGCAAATGGTACTCATGCTCGGAGAACTTGGCCGTTGCGCTGACCCGATTCAGGTTGCCTTTGAAGTAATCGAAACCGACCCGGATCGCCTCCTTCGCTGGCGTATTGGAACCTAGGCCTGAGGTTTAATGCTTGCCGTTATCTGGCGCCATCCGTGCCCACAAACGATACGCCGTCACTGATATTAACCTTTGGCGTCGATTAGGCCAAGGCTGGAAATCACTGAGCAGTGCACCCAGAACATATTACAACTGTAATGCGTATAGGAATAAGTTTGAGGAGTAGGGAATATACGATATTAGCATGGTGTATCACGATGACTTAGAAGAACGTCATCTGCTATTGCATAATGTGCTGAACTATTTGCTCAAATTTGATGAAATGCTACTGACTGTGATGTATGAGCTCTTCAGAAGCATAGGTAAAATGGAAGTGCCCCGCAGAAGATGGAAAGGTGGTAAACCACGTTTTCTGCAGTGATATCAAGGCGGTAAGATAGCGCATATTTATAACATATGCGTACCCCTCTTGAAATACAGAACCCGTGATATGGTGCATCACGGGTTCTGAGTAGTTAGAAGTTAGCTAAGAATGTTTAAGTCTAGTATGGGACTAAAAAGACTCGACTCCCGCTCAGAGTATATGCACGGAGGCGGTGTTAGTTGTGCCGCTCGGTACCAGAGCACCGGAGACCATCACAACCACGTCACCTTTCAGACCCATGCCGATTTCCAGCGCGGCTTCTTTACCGATGCGATAGAAATCGTCGGTAGAGGCGATGCTGTCAACCACGTGGGCAACCACACCCTTGGTCAGAACCAGCTGGGCAGCAGTTTTCTTGTTGGTGGTGATAGCCAGGATCCAGGCTTTCGGGAAGTACTTGCGAATGGCCTTGGCAGATTTGCCGCCTTCGGTAGCGACCACGATCAGCGGGGCGTCCAGCTTCTCGGAGGTCTCTACGGCGCCTTTACATACGGCTTCGGTGATGCGCAGCTTGTTGCTGTCGTTGGCAGCAGACAGGTTGGACGGCATCACGGCATCGGTACGCTCGCAGATGGTGGCCATGATGGTCACGGCTTCCAGCGGGTACTTACCCTTGGCGGATTCACCGGACAGCATCACTGCGTCGGTACCGTCCAGGATGGCGTTGGCCACGTCACCAGCTTCGGCGCGGGTCGGACGCGGGTTCTTGATCATGGAGTCCAGCATCTGGGTGGCAGTGATAACCACTTTGCGGGCTTTGTTGCACTTGGCGATGATCATCTTCTGGGCGAAGATAACCTCTTCAACCGGGATCTCTACACCCATGTCGCCACGAGCAACCATGATGCCGTCGGAAACAGCCAGGATCTCGTCGAAGTTGTCCAGACCTTCCTGGTTTTCGATCTTGGAGATGATCTGGATGTTCTCGCCACCGTGGGCCTTCAGGTGCTCACGGATTTCCAGAACGTCTTCTTTCTTGCGGATGAAAGAAGCAGCAACGAAATCAACGCCTTGCTCGCAACCGAAGATCAGGTCGCGCTTGTCTTTCTCGGCCAGGGCCGGCAGCTTGATGGAGACGCCCGGCAGGTTAACGCCTTTGTTCTCGCCCAGGTCACCGTTGTTCAGCACTTTACAGATAACTTCGCGCTCGGTGATTTCGATAACGTCCAGACCGATCAGGCCGTCATCAACCAGGATGCGGTTGCCGACGCGCAGATCGTTGGCGAAACCTGCATAGGTCACGGCCACTTTGTCTTTGTTGCCAACCACGGTCTGGTCGGTGGTGAAGGTGAAAGTCTGGCCAGCGACCAGCGCGACGTCGTTGCCGCCTTCCAGCTTCATGGTACGGATTTCCGGACCCTTGGTGTCCAGCAGGATAGCAGCGTGCTTGCCGGTCTCTGCCATCACAGCGCGCAGGTTGCTGATGCGGCTGCCGTGCTCGGCGTAGTCACCGTGGGAGAAGTTCAGGCGCATGACGTTCATGCCGGCGTCCAGCATTTTGGCCAGCATTTCTTTGGATTCGGTCTTCGGACCGATGGTGCAGACAATTTTGGTCTTTTTCATGTCAATCTTCATGGTGCTGTTGTCATCTCTTTAATATGAAATAGTCAGCGGGTCAGGCCAAAGGCGGCCAACGCCGGCAGTCCTCTGCCCTCCCGATCAAACAGGGCCTGGTTCTCCCAGCCATTGCCGAGGGGCTCATCTATCCCGAGGAACGCCATGCCAGCGCGACTGGCCCAACTGTCGCCGGGGACCCGGATCCAGCCCGGCTCCCAATAGACAAACCCGAGCCCGAGCTGATCCGGCACTGCGGCAATAGCAGCACGCAGTGCATCGAGAAACGCTAGTTGCCCCTCGGGCGTCGCAGCAAACCCGCCGCGTACGGCCTCCTGCTCACCGAAGGCGTTACGAACCTCGTCCTGGTTGACGGTGTCATGCCCATAGGCGGTCTCAACGACCAGCAGCGGACGCCTGATTTGGGTGGCAAGGCTGTTCATGGTGCGCGAGAGGTCGCCCAGAGATCCGTGCCAATATGGGTAGAAGGAGATACCCACCAGATCGAACGGCACATCGCGTACCTGCATCGCCTTGAACCAGCGTAGGCACTGAGCCTCATCCCCTCCTTCAGCAAGATGTAGCATCAGTCGTGGGGTGATACCCCCCTCGCTGCCAGCACGGATCCCGGCGATGGCCGCCTTGAGCAACTGGGCTAATCGATCGAACCCCTCCTCTTCTTCTTGCCGGTGTAGTTGCCCCTGCGGCCACAGCATGCCGTTATTGAGTTCGTTGCCGACCTGCACCATTTGCGGTTGCACCCCGGCCTCGCGCAGGCGTTGTATCACGGCGGCGCTGTAATCGTGCAGCATTGCCGCCAGCTCTGCATCCGACTTGCCTCGCCAGGTCCGTGGCGTGTGCTGCTTGCCAGGGTCGGCCCAGAAGTCGCTGTAATGAAGATCGAGCAACCAGGGCAGGTTGAGGGACCGGCTTCGCTGCGCCAGTGCAATCACCTTTTCCAAGTCATTGTTGCCACCACCAAAGGGTTCCCCCTTGGCCGAACGGGGATCGACCCACAGCCGCAGGCGTACCAGGTTGAGGCCACGCTTGCGCATCAGGGTTAGCAAATCCCCCTGCCGCGTTCCGTCTTGATAGTGAACGCCCAGGCGCTCGAGTTCGGCTAGGGTGGAGACATCCGCCCCTCGGATAGCCAGGTTATGAGGAGCGGCACCAGCCCCTGCACTGATGGCTCCCAGCATGACCAACAGTGGCCAGCTCAGCGGGGGGCGCATCCTAGTGCTGCTCCGGCTCGTGCAGCTCGAACCACTGACCGAGATCACGACGCAGGTTGTCCGAGCGTTTGCCGAAGATGGCCTGCACCTCGTCGCCGATGATGATGACGCCTATGGCGCCGAGACGCTGCAGCGCCTCGCTGTCGACCGGCTGCAAGGCATTGACCCTGACCCGCAGCCGGGTCAGGCAGGCGTCAAAGCCCACGATGTTGTCGCGCCCGCCAAAGGCAGCGATGAGCGCGGTGATGGCCGCTTCGTCCAGCCCGGAGAGCGGTGCCTCGGCCGATTTCTCCTCCTTGTGGCCGAGGGCCGCGGCGAACAGCCGCTTGAAGTCCTGCATCTTGACCATTTGAACCTCCTAAACGTGAAAAAAGAGGGCGAAGCCACTGGCTCCGCCCCGCAATCAACGGGCGCGACGCAGCACCCGGCAGCCGAATGGAGGCAGCACCAGTGAATCGCTCAGCGCCTCACCGCTCACCATGTCACTGTGACCACCCGGCAGAGTGACCAGGCGCTCGGCGTTGGCGAAGTTTTGCACAAACACGAACACCTGCTTACCATCGCTGCGGCACTGGGCGGTGACCCCCTCCGGCAAGGCTGGCAAAGCACGCGGCAGGGCCAGGGTCTCGATGAGATGGCCAAAGAAGTCGTGTTGGAACGCCAGATCATTTCGCGAGGCGACATAATAGGCGCGACCTGTCCCGTGCTCGTTGACCGTCACCGCCGGACGTCCGGCATAAAAGTCACCGTCATAGCTGGCCAGGGCCCTCGCGCCTTCCAGGTGGATGAGATCGCAAAGGTGAGTGACTTCGTAAGGGCCGCAGAGTCCGGCTTCGTTGCCAGCAAGACCCGAGACGGCGTTACGTTCCTCGTCATAGAGACCGTCTATCTCCTCTGCCCAGATCCCAAGGACCGGGCGTAGCGGCCCTGGGAATCCCCCCAGGTGACAGAGATCGGTCTCGTTGACGATGCCACTCCAGTAAGTGGTAACAAACTGCCCACCTCGTTTGACAAAGGCGTCAACCCGTTCGGCAAAGCCATCGCGCACCATGTAGAGCATCGGGGCGATAACCAGGTCATAGCCATCAAGCGCGCAGTCGGCATTGATGACATCCACCGCCACCCCGGCCTCCCAGAATGGGCGGTAGTGCTCGGCTACCGTCTTCTCGTAGAAGAGGCCGGCATTGCGCGGCCCCTGGGCATTGTCCATGGCCCAACGGCTCTCCCAGTCGAAAATGATGGCCACTTTGGCCTCGACGCGGCTGCCAGCGACCTCTTGCAACTTGGCTAGGATCTCGCCTAGCGCCTGCACCTCGCGGCCCACCCGGGTATCGATGTGACCAACGTGATCGACCACGGCGCCGTGGAACTTCTCGACCGAACCACGGCTCTTGCGCCACTGGAAGTACTGCACCGAGTCGGAGCCGTGGGCTACCGCCTGCAAGGAGGAGAGGATATGCATTCCCGGCTTCTTGAGCTTGCTGATGGGCTGCCAGTTGGTCAGGCTCGGGGTCGACTCCATCAGGAAGAAAGGTTTGCCTCCCTTGAGAGTGCGCATCAGGTCGTGATACATGGCGGTGTACGCCGCCAGGGTCGAGTCATCGCCACTGTTGTGCCAGAGGGGGTAGCTGTCCCAGGAGATGAAATCGATCTCCTTGGCCAACTGCCAGTAGTCATAGTCGTAGAAGTACTCCATGAAGTTGGTGGTGGCCGGCAGGCTCGGGTTGGCCGCCTTCAAGGGCTTGATCTCCTCGGCACAGAAATCGCTCACCTGGGCGGTATTGAAACGCTTCCAGTCTAGGTTGAGGCCGTGGATCGAGCTCTCGCCGATGGGAGACGGGGATTCGATCTGTGACCAGTCGGTGTAGGTATGGCTCCAGAAGCTGCTCCACCAGGCGTGATTGAGCGCTTCTATGCTGCCATAACGAGCCTTGAGCCAGTCACGAAAGCGCTCCTGACAAAGCTCGCAGTGGCACTCGCCGCCGTACTCGTTGGAGATGTGCCAGGCGATGACACCGGGATGATGGCCGTAGCGTTCGGCCAGGGCACCGTTGATAGCGCGCACCTTGTCACGATAGACAGGCGAACTCATACAGTGATTGTGACGGCCACCGTGCAGTGCCTTCACACGTTCCTTGCTGACCCGCAGCACCTCGGGATAACGCTGGGAAAGCCAAGCCGGACGAGCACCACTTGGTGTGGCGAGGAAAACTGACACACCGTTTTCGTGCAAGCGATCGAGCACCGTATCGAGCCAGCCGAACTCATAGTGCCCCTCTTGTGGCTCCAGGGAAGACCAACTGAAGATGCCGACCGACATCACGTTGCAGCGGGTTTGCTTCATCATCTCGAGATCGCGCTCGAACACCTGGGGATCATCCAGCCACTGATCCGGGTTGTAATCAGCACCATGCAGCAGGGCGGGCACGCGTTCACTGAGCGGGGGAAACTTGAACATCACACATCTCCTAAAACGAGGGGGCGCCGGCCATGGCCGGTCGCCCTATCGGTTGAACCGGGTCAGTTGAATACCTTGATCGAGGGAAGCACATGGCCGGAGCAGTCAAACAGCGCCTGGTTCTCCCGGGCATTGCCCTCTTTCCAGTCGTCGTTGTTGTACTTCATCCCAGCCTTGGTAGCCCAAGTGGCACCAGGGGTTGGCAGCCACGCAGGCTCCCAGTAGAAGACTCCCTTGCCACGCCCGTCCGGTACCGCCACCACGCTCTTGATCAGATCGCGCAGGAAGTCGGCCTGCCCCTGTACGCTGGCCGGGTAACCACCGTCGCTCGCCTCCTTGGCAGTGAAGTTGTTCTCGGCGTTGTCGCAGTTCTCCGTGGTGTAGCCGTAGGCGGCCTCGACCACGATCACATCCTTGCCATAGCGCTTGCTGATGTCATCCATGTTGGCCTTGAGGGCATTGATGGGGCCATTCCAGTAGGTGTAGAAGGAGAGTCCGATGATATCGAAGGGCACCTCGCGCTTGGCGACTTCATCAAACCACCAGACGAAGGTGTCGTTTTTGGTGCCCTCAGCCAGATGCAGCATCACCTTGATATCTTTGCCGTGCTCTTTCACAGCACGTACACCAGCCTTGAGCAGTGTGGCCAGGCGATCAAACTCCCCACCGTTTTGCCCCCAGCTCTTGCCCTCTGGCCATAACATGCCACCATTGATCTCGTTGCCGACCTGCACCATGTCAGGCATCACACCGGCCTTTGCCAGGGCATCCATGCTTTCCTTGGTATGGGCGTAAACGGCATCCGCCAACTGCTCGACTGACATCGTACGCCACGCCTTGGGCTTGTTCTGGCGGCCCGGATCGGTCCAGAAGTCGCTGTAGTGGAAATCGAGCAGGAACTTCATACCAAGGGCCTTGGCACGCTTGGCAAGCGCTATCGTTGCAGCCAGATCGTTGTTACCACCGCCGTAAGGCTTGCCGTCCGCATCCTTGGGGTCTACCCACAGGCGCAGGCGAATGTAGTTAAAGCCGTTCTCCTTGAGGATTGCCATGGCGTCCTGTTGCTTGCCACTGGCATCAAAGAACTTGCCACCAAATTTCTCTACTTCGGCCAGCATGGAGACATCAGCCCCCTTGATGAACTCCTGCGGTACCGCAACTGGTTGCACCACCACATTTTCGGCAGCCACGGCGGGGGCATGCATACCCAACATGCCGGTGGCGAGCAGCGCCGCCATCACCAGCGTCTTCTTGATTTTCATGTCGAACGTCCTGTTTAACGGATTAACCCTTGGTCCCACCTGCGGTAAGACCGGAAACGAAGTACTTCTGCAAGGAGAGGTACAAGATGGCCACCGGCACCGCGATGAGCACAGCTCCCGCCGCATAGGTGGTGTAGCTGGCCCCCATCTTCTGGGCGACCAGGTTGTAGAGACCAATGGGCAAGGTGAACTGATCCGGGGTGCGCAATATGGTGCTGGCCAGGATGAAGTCGCCAAGCGGGCCGGTGAAGGAGAACAGTGCAACCACCGCAATGATGGGCTTGGAGAGCGGCATGATGATCTCGATGAAGATGCGGAAGTTGCCCGCTCCGTCCATACGCGCCGACTCGTCAAGATCCTTGGGGATGGCGTCCAGATAACCCTTCATCAGATAGGTGTTCATCGGGATCATGCCGCCCACATAGACCAGCACCAGCGCCAGGTGGCTGTTGACCAGACCCAGCATCTGGGCCAACACGAAGATGGCGATGAGGGCCGAGAACTGGGGCACCATCTGCAACAACAGGAACAACATCAGGCCATTTTGCCGCCCACGGAAACGAAAGCGCGAGAAGGCATAGGCAGTGAAGCTGACGCTGATGAGGGTCAACACCATGGTCAGGAAACTGATCTTCATCGAGTTCCAGTACCAGGCGGCGTAGTCGATGCGCCCGTCAAACAGCTCCTGGTAATGAATAAAGGAGAAGTTTTCCGGGATGATCGAGGTGTTGAGCAGGCTGCTGCCCGGGTTGAGGGATGCCCCCACCGTCCAGATGAGGGGGTAGATGATGATCACCGCAACCATAGCCAGCAGCAAATAGCTTAGGGTCAGGCGGATGGCATTACTCTTTTTCAGACTGTGTTTGGCACTCATGGCTGGATCTCCTTACACCATGTCGTCTTGCTTGAACGAATTGGTCGCACGGAACTGCCACAGGGCAATGCCGACCACGAAGATGGAGAGCAGAATGGTGATGCTCGCTGCAATCGCATACTGGGATGACGACATGGTCAGCTTGTAGATCCAGGAGACCAGGATGTCGGTGCCGCCGGCATTGGAACCAGCCACCGCAGGTCCCCCGTTGTTGAACAGGTAAATAATGTTGAAGTTGTTGAAGTTGAAGGTGTACTGGGTGATGAGGATCGGAGCGATCGAATACAGCACCAGGGGCAGCGTAATGGTGGTCAGCTTGTGCCATGTGCTGGCACCGTCGATGGTGGCCGCCTCGTAGAGATCATCCGGGATAGCCTGCAACACCCCAGTGGTCATGGCGAAGACGAATGGGAAGCCAAGCCAGGTCTGCATCAGGATGAGGGCCGTCTTGGTCCAGAAGGGATCTGTCATCCATGCCTTGGGGTCGATACCCAGAGAAGCCAGAATACCGTTGTTGATGACGCCAAAGGTCTCGTTGAACATGCCGGCGAACACCAGAATGGTGACAAAACCGGGCACTGCCCACGGCAGGATCAGGATGGTGCGGATGAGCGGCTTGAAGCGCAGATCCTTCTGATTGACCAGGATCGCCAGCAGCACCCCGACCGAGCATTGCAACGTGGTGGCGATCAGCGTCCAGATCACGGTCCACTGCAGCACGTCGAGCAAGGTCGAACGCCACAGATCGAGCTTGAAGATGTTGATGAAGTTCTTCATCCCCACCCAGTCCACCAGCTTGGCCGGCGGCGTGTGGTAGAGATCGTAGTTGGTGAAGGCGATGGAGAAACCAAAGATGATGGGGAACACCACCACGAACACCAGCAGGATGAAGCCCGGGGTGATCATCAGGTACGGAAAACCTTCGCTCAGCAGCAACTGGTATTGCTTGCGCACACTGGTCAGCGCTACGCCACGATCCCGGCGATCGCCGTTAACATAGGCGTCGCGGACGCTCCAGTAATAGATGGCACAACCAAAGATGGCCACCAGTACGCTGATAACCCCCTTGGCCAGGAGGAAGACGGAGTTGTCCCGGGGCAACTCGGTGCCGAGGGTAAACAACCCCCAGAACCCTTGAGATAGAAAATCATGGAATACGCCGAAGAAGCAGGCCATGACGGTGAAAAACAGGGTGCCCTTGACCCATTGCAGGTTATACCACTGACCGAGTCCCGGGATCAGCGAGAGCAGGGCGGCCACCTTGGCATGATGGGTTCTTGTACCGATCTGGGTAAGCGATCCGGAATCGACAACCACAATGTACCTCCTTTCCATTAAGAGCCCGGGCGGCCACGAATGCCGCCCGGCCCGAATTGTGCCTGCGCCCAACTTGTGTTATTGCTGCGCGTGGTTAACTTCGATCTGCATGTTGATGTTCTTGACTGCACCTTCCAGTGCCGCCTTCACATCCTGCTTGCCAGTCACGCCAAGCTGCAGTGCACTGTTGGCAGGGGTCCACACCTCTTGCATCTCGGGCACGCTCGGCATCGGGGTGGCGAAGCCAGCCTGAATGGCCACGGCCCGGGATTTCTCGTCGTCCTTGATGAGCGGATCGTCGATCAGCGCCTTGAGCGGCGGGATCTCGCCGGTCTTCTGGAAGCGGACCTTGGCGTACTCAGGCTGGTTGATGAACTCGATGAACTGCTGCGCCAGCTCTTTCTGCTTGGAATAGGTGGAGATGCTGTACCCCTTCACGCCGAGGAAGGAGCGCATGTGTTCGCCATTGGGCAGTGTCGGCAGCGGGGCGACACCGTAGTTCACACCGGCATCCTTGTAGGGTTGGAACGACCAGGGCCCGGTGATGACGGCAGCGGCCTTCTTCTCGGTGAACAGGGAATCGATGGCGTTGGCGCCGGTCTCACCGACGATACCGGCCGGGAAAAGCCCTTCGCTATAGAAGCGCTTGAGGAAGCTGACCGCGTCGACCGCCCCCTGGTTGGCCAGGCCCACGTCCTTGACGTTGAGCGAACCGTTGGGGTTCTGGCCGAAGATGTAGCCCCCCATGGCGGCCACTACGCCGTAGGAGTAATAGATCTCGTCAAACTTGGCGAGCAGGCCGTATTTGTTCTCCCCACGCAGGGTCTGGGAGGCCTTGACCAGCTCGTCGAAGCTCTCCGGCGCCTTGGGCAGCAGGTCTTTGTTGTAGACCATGACGATGGTCTCGACCGCCTTGGGCAGGCCATAGAGCTTGCCTTCATAAGTCTGGGCATCCACCGCCGGCTTGGTAAAGCCTGCCAGATAGTCGGCACCCGGCTTGATCTCGCTGATGAGCCCCTGCACCACGGCGGTACCCACCTGATCATGGGGCAATACCAACACATCCGGGCCTATGCCGGCCGGGCCATCCAGGCGCAGCTTCTCGATCTGCTGGGCATAGGGGGTTTCGAGGATCTTCACCTTGACGTTGTGCTTGGCTTCGAACGCCTTGACGGCCTCCTCTATGCCGTTTGATTTCTTGATGTCTTCCCACACCAGCAGTTCACCGTCGGCAGCCCGGGCTACCTGCCCCAACCCCACCACGCCAAGAGAAAACAACATTGCAGCGGTCAATTTATTGATTTTCATATGATTTCCTTGTCCCTAACTCAGGTAAAAACAGGCCTTCGCCGACCACGTCGGTTAGGTGGGTGTTACGATGCCATCCAGCCGGTGTAACTTATGACGCTTGTTACCGATTAGTGTGTAAAACAGAGCACAACCACATTGCACACTGTACTGGTCTGGCCTCTATGACGCGCACTCACCGTCACCTAATATCATGATAAATAACTGGTTTAATCCTATACATCAGATCCGGAGCAATTCGCTCTCTCTCTTGTTTCTTGCCACCCACGCCTTTCACTGCGCTTTCATGCGGCAAAAAAGGTAACGATTACACCGAATGGCTCTACGGTAAGCGGTGCTTGCCCAGCCTGCCAGTAGCACGTACCAAGGCTGTGATCTCATGCACAAAAGAAACAGCATTTTGTGCAACCGCTTACACCTGACTGATATAGTCCTCCCAAAGCCACAGAGTGAAACGGTGTGAAACGCCTTCTCCCTCCCAGGGCAAAGAAGCCGCAGCAGGGGTATGGCCACCTCGGAGTTCTGCAGCTAATGCATTCATTATCAAGGAGTTAAAGCTCATGGCGAGTATCAGATTGAACAATGTGGTCAAGCGTTTTGGCAGCAACGTGACCTTGCATAACGTCAACCTGGACGTGGAAGACGGCGAGTTCACCGTCTTCGTCGGCCCTTCCGGTTGTGGCAAGTCCACCCTGCTGCGGATGATCGCCGGCCTGGAAGATATATCGGAAGGCCAGATTGCCATCGATGAGCAGGTGGTCAACGATGTCGCACCGGCTCATCGCGGCGTGGCCATGGTGTTCCAGTCCTATGCCCTCTATCCCCACATGACGGTGGCCGAGAACATGGGCTATGGCCTGCGTGTCAATGGCGTGCCGAAAGAGGAGATAACCCACCAGGTCAGCATGGTGGCCAAGACGCTGCAGCTCTCCCACCTGCTCGATCGCAAGCCCAAGCAACTCTCCGGCGGCCAGCGCCAGCGGGTAGCCATCGGCCGTGCCATCGTGCGCAACCCCAAGGTGTTCCTGTTTGACGAGCCGCTCTCCAACCTCGATGCCGAGCTGCGTGTCGAGATGCGCCTGCACATCGCCAAGCTGCATCAGGAGCTCAAGACCACCATGATCTACGTGACCCACGATCAGGTGGAGGCCATGACCCTGGCCGACAAGATAGTGGTGATGAACTATGGCAAGGTGGAACAGGTCGGCTCGCCGATGGAGCTCTACTACAAACCCTGCAACCGCTTCGTGGCCGGTTTCATCGGCTCACCCAAGATGAACTTCCTGCCGGCCCGCGTACTGGCCTGGAGCCCGGAGCAGATCCGGGTCAAGGTAGCCGGCCAGCAGGAGCTCACCCTGCCCATCCTCACCGAGCGACTCGAGCCGGGCAGCGAGATCTCCCTTGGCCTGCGTCCCGAGCATGTGGTGCCGGGCGCAGAGGGGATCCACCTCGCCTTTACCTGCGAGGTGGTGGAACGTCTTGGCAACAGCACCTACCTGTTCGGTCAGTGCTGCGGCACCGACGGCTTCAAGCTGCTGCTGGCAGGGGATGGGGAGTTTCATCCGTACCAGAAGATGGATGTCTTCTTTGCCCCGCAAAATTGCCTTGTGTTCAATGCCGAAGGGCTCAGGATCAGCCGCTGAACGCGGCTACTGCATGCCCCGATCCATTTTGCCCCCGCCAGTCGGGGGCTTTTTTTATCCCCGGGCGCGGGACACAAAATGAGAGCGGGCTCGCAACCCTGGACAAATCCCGTACAAGGGTGCCGAGAAAGAGTGTAAAAGATTCACAAAACAATGAAAGAGTTACACTAAAAATCAGAATTAGGTTCCCTCCATTATCGCGGCCTTATCTTTTAACAAGATAAAGCACTGATAAGAGATGACTTATCACTTGCACCATCAGGCTGGGTTGACTCAAAACCACATGTAACCGATACCATGAACTTGCGCACTCGTCACCTTTCCATCATCCAGCGCCTGGCGCTGGGCTTTGCCGTCATCCTGTTGCTGCTGCTGCTCTCGGTGGCCCTCTCTCTCTACGCCGGCCAACGGCTGGCCGACCAGGTGGGGCTGCTCGCCAGCCATACCGCGCCGACCCTGGTGCAGAGCCGCGCCGTGACCCGCGATCTCTTCACCCTCGACCGACATCTGGGTAACGCATTGCTGCAGACCGGAGAGGAGGAGCTGGGCGCCGCCCGCGAGCAGATGCAGCAATGGCAGGCCCGTTTCGACCAGGATCTGGCCACCTTGGCTCGACAGATAGCGGGGGAGCCGCAACAGAGTGCGCGCGTCGAGAGCCTGCGCGAGCAACAGGCCGCCTACTGGCAACTGGCCCAGCAACTGGTCGATGACTATGCCCACAACCGCCTCGAACAGAGCAAGCTGGCGGCCGACACCCGCCTTGGCGACACGGCGCGCCAGCTTGCCAGCGCCCTCGATGTGCTGCTCGCCCCTCTGGGCAGCCACCCCGCCGTGCTGCTCAAGAGCCGCCTGCTGGCAAACCTGGAACAACAGGTCAGCGCCACACAGGAGATCCTCAAGCAGCAGGATCCGGCCCCCGTTGCCGCACGTCTGGCTGCCAATGCACGCGCCAGCGAACAGGCGGCGGCACTGCGCCAGGAGCTGGCACGCCAGCTCGCCGGCCAGGAGGATGCCTTCGGCGTGCCCCTGAGCCTGGAACGCGGCACGGGTGCCAGGTTCGATACCCTCGCCACCCTGCTGGCCGGCCCCGAGAGCCTGCCGGCACGCCACCTGGCGCTGGTCGAACAGAGCATCATGTTGCGCAACCAGAGTGTGCAGGCCAGCCGCCTTATCGACAGCCTGCTAGGCGATCTAAGCGAGCTTGACGCCGCGATCGACGCTCAGCTTCGCCACAGCACCGCCGGCAGCGGCGCCATCCTGCTCTGGCTGCGCCTCGGGCTGTGCGCCGGCCTGTTGCTCTCCCTCGGTCTCGGCGCCCTGGTGCTGTGGCACCTGGTTCGCGCCATCCGCCAGCCACTGCACCACATCCTCACCACCCTCAAGGCCCTGAGTCAGGGAGATATGCGCCAACGCGTGCCGCTACTGCGTCACGACGAGTTCGGCCAGCTTGCGACCGGCATCAACGCCCTGGCCGACGAGATGAGCGGCATGCTCGGTCAGATAGTTCAGGCCGCCGATGCCCTCGGCCGCATGGCCGGCCAGAACCAGCACGCCCAGCATCACGCCCAACTTGCCATCGGCGAGCAGCGCAACGAAACCACAGGGGTCTGCAGCGCCATGGAGGAGATGGACTACTCGGTGCGCGAGGTCGCCGGCAGCATAGGCCAGACCGAGCAGACCCTCGGCAACATAGCCGCGGCGGCCCACGCCGCCAGCCTGCGTGGGGCGGCGACCGGTCAACGGCTGCAGCAACTGGCTGACGAGTTGGCGGAGTCGCGCCGCAGCGTGGAGCAGGTGCAGACATTGAGCGTCAGCATCGGTGACATCCTCGCCCTGATCGAGCGCATCACGGAGCAGACCAATCTGCTGGCCCTCAACGCCGCCATCGAGGCGGCCCGCGCCGGCGAACAGGGGCGTGGCTTTGCCGTGGTGGCCGACGAGGTGCGTCAGTTGGCGCACCACACAGCAGACTCCACCACCCGCATCCAGGGGATCATCGACGATCTGCAGCAAAGCACCCGCGGTGCGGTCGCCACCATGCTGCGCTGCCACGACGCCATGGCCCAGAGTCGCACCGACAGCGACGCGGGTTGCGCCACCCTAGCCGAGCTATCCCAGGCGCTGCAGCAGGTGGCCGAGCAGAGCAGCCGTATCGCCAGCGCGACCCTGCAGCAACAGCAGACCAGCGCCGAGATCGCCCGCAACATTACCAACATCGCCCGGATTGCCGACGACAACCAGGGCGCCCTGGCCAAGGTGGCACAGACCAGCGACCAGTTGCAGCAGCTATCGCAGCAGCAACTGTCGCTGACCCGCCGCTTCACCCTGCAGAGCGCCTGATCACACACCACAGAGAGGACCATCCATGTTCAAGAAGACACTGTTGCTGACTACCCTGATCGCCTGCCTCCAGCCCGCGCTGGCCAACGAGGAGGATCCCCTGGCCCGCCCGCTGTTCCTGCGCGGCGAGATGAACAACTGGGAGGCCCCGGCAGACCAGCAACTGGTTACCCAGCAAGGGGACTTGCTGTCGGTCCAGGTGGCCTTGCAGGCCAGTCACGGCGCCTACAAGTTCAAGATTGCCGACGAGAAGTGGAAGGCCGACACCACCTATGGCCAGTTCGACCCCGCCGCCAAGGTCGAGTCGGACAAGCCGGTGGTAGTCAAGGCCGGCTGGCAGTGGAGCGACATGAAGTTCACCCCGCCCAGCGACGGCCAGTATCGCATCACCCTGGATCGCCGCGATCCCCAACACATCCAGGTCACCGTCTCCCCCGCCGGGTGATCCTAGGGCCGCCGCAAGGCGGCCCCAGCCTCCGCCGGGATGGCGCCGCACGGCGACGCCATCCCGGCGCGGGACTGCCTCCCTGTCGCCACCCTACACACATCCAGACAGGAGATAACAACAATGAAGAGACATCTGCTTACCACCCTGCTGCTTGGCGGCGCCCTGCTGTTTCATGGCCAGGGAGAGGCCATGGTCAAGGGAGCTGACGTCAGCTGGCTGACCCAGATGGAGAAAGCCGGGTACAAGTTCTATAACGACGCCGGCCAGCAGCAGGATCTGTTCAAGACCCTGAAAGAGCACGGTATGAACACCATCCGGCTCAGGGTATGGGTCAATCCTGCCGATGGCTGGAACAACATCAGTGACGTCATCGCCAAGGCCAAGCGGGCCAAGGCGGCCGGTTTCGATCTGCTGATTGACTTCCACTACAGCGACAGCTGGGCCGATCCGGGCAAGCAGACCAAGCCGGCGGCCTGGCAGAGCTACACCTTCGAGCAGTTGATGTCGAACGTCTGGTGGCACACCTATAACGCCCTGGTGGCCCTGAAAAATGCCGGCATTACCCCCAAGTGGGTGCAGGTGGGCAACGAGACCAACAATGGCATGCTGTGGGAAGAGGGGCGAGCCTCGGTCAACATGAAGAACTTTGCCTGGCTCATCAACAGCGGCTATGACGCGGTCAAGGCGGTCAACAGCGGCACCAAGGTGATCGTCCATCTGGCCAACTGCGAGAACAACAGCCTCTATCGCTGGATGTTTGACGGGCTGAAGAGCAACGGGGCCAAGTGGGATGTGATAGGCGCCTCCCTCTACCCGACCCAGAGCGGCAACGGTGACTGGTTCACCCTAGACAATCTCTGCTACGACAACCTCTCCGACATGGTGACCCGCTATGGCAAGGAGGTGATGATCGTCGAGGTGGGCATGCCGTGGGATGACCCGAAAAACAGTTACGACACCATTGCCGACCTGCTCAACAAGATGACGTGGATCCCTGACGGCAAGGGACTCGGCGTGCTCTACTGGGAACCACAGAGCTACAAGAACTGGCAGGGCTACAGCCTGGGTCTGATGGACAACAGCGGCAAACCCACCTATGCGCTGGATGCCTTCCTGTTGCAATAAAGATGTAACGTTACACAGAGGCGCGGTGAGTCGTGCGCCTCTTCCATCTGCCGCCTGGACATGACTTAGCCCGTCTCTTCGCCCTTTCTCGCCATCGCTTATCATCCCGCCTCCACCGCTCCGCGCCCTCCGGCACCATCACCAAAACATGGCCACCCTCTCCCCGAGGCAGACTCGCGGACGACACCTTCGTCGCCGGGATTCGCAACGATGGAGCCCCGATGACGACGTCAGCACGACAAGGCGCGCGTTCAATGCAAAATAAAAAAGGGAGCCCAAGCGGGCTCCCTGCGGGGTGACGAGTCGGGATTTACCACCAGGCTTCAGCCTGCACGCCGAAGTTCCAAGTATTATCATCCTCACCGCCGTTGAAGGATTTGCCTTCGCCATCTTTCAGATAGCTGGCAAAAACCCGGATCTCCGGGCGGGCAAACATGCTGGAACCAGCTGACCAAGCTTGAGCCAAGGTATATTTTTGACCACTCGATTTTTCTTCAGAGCCGCTTGTCCAGGTCTTGGTGCTCTCATAAGTACCGGCTTCAACCAGCGTCTTCATGATGTCAGTCCACGCATAACCGCCTCGCGCGACAGCGCTGAACAGTTCGGTGTTGTCATGCCATGCTTCAAGTTTCTCACCCTTACCGTAAGTGAATACATGGTTCACACTGAATTTCTCTCCCATGGGAATGTCACCAGTCAGAATCACACGGTATCCCTTGGCATCATCGGTCAGATGCCAAACATCATACCAACCGCCCCCTTGGGAGATCATGTTCTGGGCCAGCCCTTTATCAGCATATTGCAGCACCAACTTCTCGTAGATGCGGCTATCGGCAAAGTATTGACTCATTTCTGCGGTCAACATGACACCATTTTTGGGATCATAGAGATTACCAGCTTTCTCCTGCTCATCGGTCGGATTGGGCATGGCATAGCTGACACCCGCTTCAGTCCAAGCCCCTTCCCAAGGAGCCCAGCCGGCATAGCGCAGGTCCAGGAAGTTAACGTTGAGGTCATTGTTGACAATCGAGTTATCGATATCGTTACCATCAGACCGGATCCACGCCAGTG
Source organism: Aeromonas sp. 600886 (assembly GCF_049174935.1). Classification (NCBI taxonomy): domain Bacteria; kingdom Pseudomonadati; phylum Pseudomonadota; class Gammaproteobacteria; order Aeromonadales; family Aeromonadaceae; genus Aeromonas; species Aeromonas sp. 600886. The sequence continues at coordinate 32,338 of NZ_JAAKUB010000002.1, forward strand.
AGAAGGCGCCTGGACCTGCCTTGAGGTTCTCAATACCGGCACCGGCTCCCGAGATATTCCAGTATTTGGTATCGATGATGTGAAGGTCGTGACGCTGATAGAAGCGCTTGCCAGCCCACACCACAGCATCGGGCGCAGCGGAAATCAGCCCCTTGGCCTTAACATTGAATTGGCGCAGGGCAAATGTTGCATCGTCCTTGCACTCCTTTTGATCGAAGTTACACACAGTGGTGGTACTTTCATAGTCATTGGAGCCATCGCTCTGCATGCTGAACATGCTGTCTACATAGAAAGTCTTGCCATCCTTGTTGTAAACCTCCTGACCAATACCAATTTCGGTATAGGTATCGCTTTCGTTACCCAAACGACCGACAAAGTTCTGTCGACCGGTTTGCATATCACCGTCTTGGGATACACCTACGCCAGAGCGGAAATAGCCTGTAAAATCAACAGCATTAGCATTCAATGCAGTCATTGACAGAGCGAGGGCAACGGATGTCGTCAGTAGTTTCACTTTCATAGTTATTCCTTTAATCCACTGTTGCATTGTTATCTTGATGAACCGCTTACCAACCCATAGGGAAAGCGCTTTCACTGTCCGATGGAGATTATAGGAATAACTGTGCCATCATTGACATGACAAAACTCACAAAACTGTAATTATTACATAAATACTGCTATAAAAACACTTGATAAAGCCACAAGGCAAACTCAAGCAATTGAAATTAAAGGGGTATTTGATAAAAAATCATGTGTTATCGATTACACTCGTAATGGTAATATCTACACCTGAGAACCATGACTCGACCAGACTCATCGCAGCAGACATGACCTCCTCGTGCAGGGCATAGGAAGGCACCGTGAGACCTTCCCGACCCCACAGGAGTGAGCGACAAAAGAGAGAGGAAGAAGATGAGGCACTAAAAAGGCAAGGCCCCTGACGGGTAACCTTGCCTGATGGCCGATGAATTCAGGTTGCCAAATCGTCGATCAATCGATACTGCGGACTGAATGACGGCGTACCAGAGTCGGGCTGAACATATGTGTCGTCTGGGGCAAGGGCCCACCTTTTGCCAGAGCAATGGCCAGCTCGGCGGCCTGGGTCGCCATGGCGATGATGGGATAACGCACCGTAGTCAGACGAGGGCGCAAGTAGCGGGATATCAGTACATCATCAAACCCCACCAGAGATAGCTCCTGGGGAACCTCGATCCCGTTGTCGCTAAGCACGGACAAAGCTCCTGCCGCCATCGAATCGTTATAACAGACGACCGCCGTCATCTGTTGCCCCCGGCTCAACAACTCAGTCATCGCGGCTTCACCTCCCAGCTCATCCGGACTGCCACGGGAGATCAGGCGCTCATCGACCGGGATATTGTGCTCTTGCAGCGCATCCAGATACCCCTGCATGCGATCCTGAGAGTCAGAGATCAGATGATTTGAACACAGAAACCCTATCTTCTTGTGCCCTTCCTGGATCAGGTGACGAGTTGCAAGCCAGGAACCATAGCGATCGTCCAGCGCCACACAACGGGACTCGAACCCTGGAACGATACGGTTGATTAGCACCATGCCGGGAACATAGCTCATCATCTGGATCAGCTCTTCATCTGGCAGCATTTTGGCATGAACCACCAAGCCAGAGCAGCGATGCCCTATCAACTGCTCTATTACGTGCTTCTCTTTGGCTGCGTCGTGGTAGCCATTTCCGATGAGCAGAAAATTCCCCGTAGCCTGCGCCACCTGCTCAACTGCTTTAACCATGGTGCCAAAGAAGGGGTCAGACACATCGGCAACAATCAACCCCAGCGTTTCGTTGTTCTGATGGGCCAAGGCTCTCGCATTCGCGTTGGGGTGGTAGTTGAGTTCATGCATCGCCTTGAAGACGGCATCGCGTGACGCCTGACTTGCCTTTGGCGAATTATTGATGACACGTGAGACTGTGGCGACGGATACGCCTGACAGGAGTGCTACATCTTTGATGGTTGCCATGAATTAGCTTTTCCGGTGAACGGTATAAATAAAAACCAGTGCTTTATAGGGTCAAGATACTACCGACATTTCCAATACCTGACACGGCTTTCATGTCAAAAGCGGGAGCATTCTATCAATACGAGCGTCTCGCTGTGTAATCCATTTACATACACCCTTATCCATTCTCATGCTCATCGCGGTGAAAAATGTGACAAAAATCACATCAAATGGAGATGCATCTTCCAGGACCTTGTTCACAAGCGCAGAATAAGGGAAAGCGATTACACCAAATAAAACCCAATGAAAACGAGCACCAAGGAGCGATTCATGTTGAAGATACTCGTGACAGGTGGAACTGGTTACATAGGTAGTCATACCTGCTTGCAGCTTATCGCTGCCGGGATGACCCCCATCTTGTTGGACAATCTGGTTAACAGCAAAGAGAGCGTCCTCGAACGTATCCACAGCCTCAGCGGACTGCGCCCCCAGCACTATCACGGTGATGTGCGGGATGCCGACCTGCTGGATCGTGTGTTTGCAGACCAGCAGATAGATGCCGTGATCCATTTCGCAGGCCTCAAGGCCGTAGGGGAATCGGTACAAAAGCCTCTCGAGTACTATGACAACAATGTCAGCGGCACCCTGGTGTTGCTGCAGGCAATGCGACGCGCCGGGGTCAAGACCCTGCTGTTCAGCTCATCTGCCACCGTCTATGGCGAGCCGGAGATCATGCCCATCACCGAGGAGTCGCCCACCTTTCACGCCACCAACCCTTATGGTCAAAGCAAGCTGATGGTGGAGCGCCTCATCAAGGACTTTGCACACTCAGCCCCCGACTGGTCATTGACCCTGTTGCGCTATTTCAATCCGGTGGGCGCCCATCCCAGCGGCCTGATGGGCGAGGATCCCCAGGGCATTCCCAATAACCTGATGCCCTATATTGCCCAGGTGGCAGTGGGCCGCCGTGCCAAACTCGCCATCTTTGGTGATGACTACCCGACACCAGATGGTACCGGTGTGCGGGATTACATTCATGTCATGGATCTAGCCGATGGCCACGTCGCAGCCTTGAAACATGCGCTTGGGCAAGCTGGCGTCCATGTGTACAACCTGGGCACTGGGCATGGCTACAGTGTCCTGGACATTCATGCCGCCTTCTCCAAGGCCTGTGGCCGCGAACTGCCTTATGAGATCGTGCCGCGCCGCGCTGGGGACATAGCACAGTGTTGGGCAGATCCAACACGAGCCTATAACGAGCTGGGGTGGAAGGCTTATCGCACGCTTGATGAGATGACGGCTGATACCTGGCGCTGGCAATCCCAAAATCCAAACGGTTACCCCCTTCCATGAATATACAGAACGAGACAGACCTTACTATGCAATTCGAACCGACCGACCACCCTCACCGTCGTTACAACCCATTGATCCAACAGTGGGTTCTCGTTTCTCCCCACAGGGCGAAACGCCCTTGGCAGGGCCAGCAGGATGAACCCGATCGTACCCAGCGCTCCCCTCACGATCCGGATTGTTTCCTCTGCGCCGGCAATACTCGCGTCACTGGTGACAAAAATCCGGATTATCCGTCGACCTTCGTTTTTACCAACGACTTTGCGGCACTGATGGTTGATACACCTATGGCCCCAACCAGCGAGGACCCCCTCTTCCAGCTAGAGAGTGCACGCGGCACCAGCAGGGTAATCTGCTTCTCACCGGATCACAGCAAGACCTTGCCCGAGTTGTCTATCCCCTCCCTCACTGCCGTGGTCAACACCTGGTGTGAACAAACTGCAGAGCTGGGGCGCGAATACCGCTGGATCCAAGTATTCGAAAACAAGGGCACCATGATGGGGTGCTCCAATCCCCATCCCCATGGGCAGATATGGGCCAACGACTTCTTGCCCAACGAAGCCGCGCGGGAAGATGTCGCCCAACGGGAGTATTTTGCCAAACATGGTCGAGCCATGTTGCTCGATTATGCGGAACGCGAGCAGGCTGACGGCAGCCGCACCGTAGTGGAAACGGAACACTGGCTGGCAGTAGTGCCTTATTGGGCTGCCTGGCCCTTCGAAACCCTGTTGCTTCCCAAGTTTGCGGTAACACGTCTACCGACACTGACACCGCAACAGCGTGCAGACCTCGCACTGGCGCTCAAAAAACTAACCAGCCGCTATGACAACCTGTTTCAGTGCTCCTTCCCCTATTCGATGGGATGGCATGGTGCGCCATTCAATGGCGAAGAGAATGATCACTGGCAGTTGCATGCCCACTTCTACCCGCCCCTGCTGCGCTCTGCGAGCGTACGCAAGTTTATGGTGGGCTATGAAATGCTGGCAGAAACACAACGTGACCTGACGACAGAACAGGCGGCCGAACGCCTGCGTTCCGTCAGCGATATCCATTTTCGTGAACAGGTTTGAGGTTGAGATATGAGTATTGAATCGCCACACAGCGTGACTGAACATACCTTTTACACTCAGTATGGTTATCGCCCGACCCTCGCCATTCAGGCACCTGGGCGTGTTAACCTCATTGGGGAACACACGGACTATAACGATGGCTTCGTGCTACCCTGCGCCATCGATTATCAGACCGTGATCAGTGCTGCCCCCCGCCAAGATAGTCTGATCAGGGTTATCGCTGCCGACTATCACAACCAACTGGATGAATTTGACTTACGCCACCCCATAGAGGCGCGCCCGGAATACCTGTGGGCCAACTATGTGCGAGGCGTCGTCAAATATTTGCTATTGCGAGGCTGTCAACTGACAGGGGCAGACCTGGTAATCAGTGGCAATGTACCTCAGGGAGCAGGCCTGAGCTCTTCCGCCTCTCTGGAGGTGGCAGTAGGACAGATCTTCAAAGAGATGAATCACCTCGACATCAGCCAAGCAGATATCGCCCTGAATGGACAACTGGCGGAAAACAGGTTCGTCGGTTGCAACTGCGGCATCATGGATCAGTTCATCTCGGCTCTGGGTCAGCAAGATCATGCTCTGCTGATCGATTGCCGCAGTCTGGATACCTGTCCTGTGAGCATGCCAGCCGACATTGATGTGGTCATTATCAACTCGAACGTACGTCGGGGCCTGGTGGATAGCGAATACAATACCCGCAGGGCACAGTGTGAAGAGGCCGCACGGCATTTTGGGGTCAAGGCACTGCGCGATCTGACGATGACCCAGTTCACCGAGCGAGCCAACGAACTGGATCCTGTCGTCGCGAGCCGTGCACGCCACGTCATCTCCGAGAATGAACGAACGCTGGCAGCAGCCGATGCGCTTGCGAATGAAGACATGGTCATGATGGCCGAATTAATGGCGCGGTCCCATGCCTCGATGCGTGATGATTTTGCCATCACAGTGCCTGCTATCGACGCCTTGGTCGACATGATCAAAGAGATCATCGGCAGTCGTGGTGGTGTGAGGATGACTGGTGGCGGGTTTGGTGGCTGTGTGGTTGCATTGGTTCCACAGTCACTGACAGCAGCAGTGTGCGAACAGGTTAATATTCGTTATCCCCAAGTGAGCGGTCTGGCCCCGAGCATCTATATCTGTAAGCCCTCCGCCGGAGCCGGCCCACTCTGATATGTTCGCTGACACCTCAATATTGTAGTGGTCACGTATTTCCAGACTGGTCATGGTATAGCCGCCCTGCTAGACGGTGAACGCTCGACTTAGTTGAGTTAAACAACGCTCTCTGTGAGCAGCTGTGGTTAACATGTAGATAATACAATTGAACCAAACTTCAGACATGTGTTATCGCAATGAGCCTAACTCAGGGACTGCTTCGGCAGTCCCCTTTTCCTTTGCTGTAAATGTTCGTTGCATTCAACAATCCTCCGCAACTGCATGTTTTCACATGGTCGTGACACACCCGATTGAATCCCATCCTCCTTTAAGATGTTGCGCTCTCCTCGGTTAATTGACGCAGATCGGTTTTCAAGCAGTGTATCTCGGCTTGCAAGGCAGACTCTTCGTGTTGCTGCTCTGCAGGCTTGCCGTACGGCTTGAGCTAGGCATACAGAATGTGGCTGGATACCCCAAGGGCTCGTGCAACGTCAGCCACAGGCATCTCACGCTCAGTAACTTGTTTAACAGCTTCGATTTTGAAAGTTTCTGGATAACGCTGACGGACCATGGCACCTCCAATGCTGGCCTCATTTTAAGGCAGTTAGGTCTCTAGGGAACTAGGGGCAATTCACACCGACCAAACCCCTTTATATGGCAGCGGATGAGCCTCGTTCTCAGCCAGCCAAGTCAATAGCTGTCCCATCAGACGAGGGACCTGGTTCGCAGGGGGAGCCATATGCACTAACTGCTCGCCTCGATAAATACCTACGCCAGTGACCCGCATCATCACAGAGTCCACGCATCAGTAGTCCGTGAGCACCAAGTAAATCTTCCGCTGAAGCTGGATCCCTATTAGGCATTGCCTCATAGGCCGCAAACGCATTACGGACCTCTTGGATTTCCCGTGGAAGCCCAAGTACCGTCTTCCCCTCAATCACTGCCGTCACCTGCTCAACACTCAGAGTATTGTGCTCAGTAGCTAGCGAAGCTTGGATGGTGCGGATCCGGTTCTCTCGACGCAACATAAGAACCTGAGAGCTCTGAGCAAACCGCTACAGCCGCAGCAACTCAGCGATATCCGCCACTCGACTCAACATGGCATGGGTCATGGGTGAAGGAAGGGGAATAGGCTGCCATGGGTTACTCCAACTGATGCGATAACAAATGAGGGATTAGCTTAACAGATCCGGGAGTAGAAACTCCCGAATTGAATTTGAATGTCCAAGCATCCCCACTAGGGCCAGTGAATTAAGAGTGAACATTACCTTATCCGTTCACTATGCCCGAAATTACGCTCACCTCGTACTTTCGAACGCAATTTAAATAAATACCCGATCCTCACCAAGAAGTTATAAAAATTCTCATTCTGCAGATCTGCATCTCTGCGATCAAATCGATACTCTGCGTCAGGAGGGAAATGCACCAAAGACGCATAATCAGGGTATGCAAGCCTCAATGCTCTGCACCAAGCTTTACGAATACGCGTAGCCATGTTATCCGCATCAAAATTAGCGTAGCCACCAAGATAACCGTAATCATCTCGGTTAAATAGTAGCACCACGTGATAATGAGGGTACTGGCTTGTTACTTGCTCCTTTACCCAGATATAACCCAAGAAGAATCGTTTACCAGTCTTACCCTTACGGTGACGTAACGCATGTATCTGGCTTTTTAGTGAAGCAATAAATCGCGTAATAACCTTTTCCTCTTCTACCTCCGGTGGAAAGCTTGTCGGCATGTCCGGATCATCCATAACTGGTATATGAGGGAAACGCATATCAACGCGTACAGCAAACACTCTCGGATGTTTATTCAAAAAGCTGGCGATCACCTCCACGGATGTTTTCAACTGCTCAAAGGATATTTCACCATACTTGGCCTCAGCCACAACTCGCAAATTGTCTAGCTCGTTGCCTATTAAACAATACCCGCCATTTGATTTCATATACGGCCCTATGATTTACATGGAATACCCATGCCAGTTGGTTAGATGCTCAGGTAACAGCACTCATCGTCATTAATGAGGGCCGCTGCGTAAAACTTTACGGTCAACTGATACCCTGCTCTCTTATCAAACCAGTAGGTTGATATACCAACCTGCGTTTAGCACTCTGTGCTTTGCATATGCTGCGCTATGCCGATGTATACGGCTAATGGCTTGTATCTGACGTACAAGCCCGATGTGTATCTGATTGGTATACACTTCGTGTGTATATCACATATGCTCGTTGGTATACCCTGTGATACACTTTGGTGGTGTATCACTCTCATCTTCGATATATCTCCTACACCCTCTACCTTGGTATACACCTTGGTGTATATATTACTATTACCGAACTTAGCGACCTCCTAAATCACCGGGGAACACGTGATTATTTTAAATAAACCTCCACTAATACTGGTTGTTAAGGCAAGAAAGTTACTCTGAAGTTAGATTCAACGTACAAGCAACTACTCCATGCAATGAAATTAACCAGCAAAAAGTTGTCGACCAACAGTTACCGCCCCTAAACAGATAAAATTAAACCACCAAGCTAAAAAGGCTCCCCAAAGGGGAGCCAAGTAAATTGTTAGTTGTTAGCCTTCTCGCTCCATTATCAATTTGCGAATCCAGTCCTCTATTTCTGATTTTTCCCATGCCACCGTCTTGGGCGATGTTTTGAGTTGTGAAGGGAACTTTCCAGCCTTGATTAGCCGGTAGATTGTAGGGCGAGACAGCTTAGTCATTGCTATTAATTCATTTATTTTAATGAGACCCATCTTACACTCCTTAGATTTTTTCATACCTAAGGTTCGTTGCGTTCATTTTTACATAGCCCAGACGCCATCATCACACTCTGATCTATTACCCCAATATTTATACTCACTGATCCACAGCCAATACCAAATCATCAACAACTCACCGATGCTACTATAGGTATTCACATACCAGCTCTCTGTAAAACCAGTGATGAGAAACCTCACACCAACCACGAGACACAACGCAATCGCCCATAAAAGCTAATAAAAATCAATGAAAAGCCATGGCTTCCATGGGTTTTTAGCTCACATAAAAACACTATAAACAGACTACAAAAATTCAATAAAAACCCTAAAAAAACACTTGACCGACACTAGGAAAACCCTAGTATAAAAATTAAATAACTTTTAAATGGAATTAGTTAATATGACGCCAGCCAATTATGAATTACCAAAAACAAGTGATTCAAAATACCCGTGGAAGGATAAATTCAATAGACTTAAAGCTACAGAGGAAATGATAAGATTTGCAGGATATATTCTGCATCAACTACAAGTTGATACCATCAATATTGATTCCGACTCAATTTTATTAACTTTTAATGACTATTTAAAAACCAACCCCGATTATGTTGTCGCAAACTATATTCGAAAAATAGATAACTCCATACAGCTAGAGAATATCGATACCATCGCAGAATTTCTATTCAAACAGTTTAGTAGAAACTGTCTAGAAATAGAACACTTTTGCTGGATACAGGAAGCGAACCAAAGAGTGTGTAATTTTGCATTTGCCATAACTAATAATTGGGGTTATTTTTTTGACAAAGATAGTGACCTTTACAAGAAGCCTATCCAAAACTTTAGTCAGCCAGGGCCAAATTATTTTAGAAACAATTCATTTGAAGACGCAATATCATTCAGCCACATGCGTTTTACCAATACACCCCCCAGAGCCAAAACTCCTCGTCAAAAAAAAGAAAGGATAATAGAGTATTTTGATCACTTAGATGATGAAATAGCTATAAAGGCCAAGCACCTTCAGCTTATTGAATTGTTTTGGAATAAAATAGTTAAAAGCCAAAAACCTAAAAGCTGGTCAAACTTTGAAAAATTAAAAAATGAAGATTTGTTATGGATAAAAAACCAGATAGATCAAGATGAGCTTTTTTTAAAAATAATTGACGGTAATAGTAACAAAGATGTTTTCGAGACCATTAAAACCTACTTTGACTTACTATTCGTATTTAAAGAAAGTGACTGCATAGTCAAAGTTGATAGAATCAAAAAATCCCTAACTCAAAAAAATTACAGAAAAAGCAATCCAGACAGCAAGCAATATAATTTCATCATGAGTGTAGACATTGAAGGTAAATTAAAAGAAATTACAAAGTCGAAGGGACTAAAAAGAAATGAAGTCATAGAAAAACTAATCAACGATGCGTACTGCAACATCAATCCTGATGGGTAGTTTCATCAATATTTAAGCTAGCTATAAAAATCACATGTTACATGGGGGCACTTACGCCCCCACAAATAAATATATTTGACCGATGAGAATTTTCTATATCGCAATTAACCTTTCTAAATGATCCGCCCACTTTTGCAACCACTCTTTGCACTCATCATTGTATCTGTGTAGGTTGTATGTTCCTTCTATGCCTTTCGGGGCATGACCTAGTATTGCCTCTGCAATATCACTGGGGCATTTCAGCTTTGCAAGCCCCGTTCTAACGGTACGCCTAAGGTCATGTGGTGTCCAAGAAGGTATATCAATCATTACATTGTCTTTGCGCAGTCGCCATGCTGTTTCAGTTAACAATTTTTGAGGTATCGGTTTTTTAGTCAAAATAGATGGGAATAAACAATCACCTGTGATTAATTTCAGTGAATGAAGAAATTCGATAGCTTGTCTTGGCAACTGAACATATCGCTCGGTATCAGTTTTTGTTTCTTTTAAATGGAATGTACCATTACTTAGATCAATATCTCGCCAATAAGCACCACATATTTCTCCGGTACGGCATCCTGTCCATAGCGTCATTCTGAGCACGTTTTTCTGTGGAATAGTAAAACCAGAACTTGGTAACCAGAGAAGAAATTTTTTTAGCTCTTCATCACTAAGAATTCGAGTTCCTTTTTGACATGTTAAACGCACTTTCGCTAATTTTAATCTTTTCTTTGCGTTTGTAACTGGGTTTACAAAGTGCTCATCCAGTTTACCCGTTCCAATTGCATAATCGAAAGCAGCTGATAGCTCACGCAGAACACTACCAGCTTGAACATTCGCTCCCCGCGCAACAATCTCCATGATCAAAGCCACGATATCGTTAGCTAGCACCTCCGTGGCTAAACTCTCTCCGAATACACGCACAGGATCGTTATAGAGAGTCCTTCGTGTTTCTGCTTGCCCTTTGGGTTTACGGGCTCCAGGTAAAATCCCTCCTTCCTTGGCGTGCCGATCTTCGATGTGCTCAGTCAGGTAAAGCTCGATCATGTCAGTGATGGTAAACGGTGCAACGACTTCAGGTTCCTGCTCGAGCTTGACTTTAACTGCGCTCAGCTCTGTAGCCGGACAGACACCTTGATGCCTCATGAGCTTCAATTCCTTGAACTTGGTCCTTGCCTCCTCCAATGACATGGCAGGAAAGACACCTAAGGTGACTTGCTTTTGTTTACGCGGATTCAAAGGGTCATTGTAGCGGTAGTAAAAGCTTTTCTTTCCCGTTTTCCCGCACGCTACTCGCAATCCTCGGTAATCACCGATGTCGACTTTATCTTTGTCTCCTGGCTTCATCGACTCAATTGCCTTGTAAGAAAGCGGTTTGCTATTCTGGGGCGCAGCCATCACTTACATCCTTTCATATCGTTTTTTATGAGAGAAAAGCGTAGGTTTTCATTCTAATCACGTTCATCATCACACAAACCTACGCTTTAGCCTACGCTTTGAAGCAAGATTCAGTGAGCTTAGGTGAGACAAACTGAACCATGCTGAGCTTTAACAAAGAATAAAGACAGTTTAAGAACAGTAACTTAACGACGAGCAGACATTGATAACAATAGAAAATCTACAGCAACACACACCTATGATGCAGCAGTACCTTGGCCTCAAGGCCGAGAACCCGGAGATCCTGCTGTTCTACCGGATGGGCGACTTCTACGAGTTGTTCTATGACGATGCCCGCAAGGCGTCCCAACTGCTCGATATCTCCCTGACCAAACGTGGCCAGTCGGCGGGCAGCCCCATCCCGATGGCGGGGGTGCCCTATCACGCCATCGAGGGCTATCTGGCCAAGCTGGTGCAGCTTGGCGAATCCGCCGCCATCTGCGAACAGGTGGGGGATCCCGCCACCAGCAAGGGGCCGGTGGAGCGCAAGGTGATCCGCATCATCACCCCGGGTACCGTCTCCGACGAGGCGCTGCTCAGCGAGCGGCAGGACAACCTGATCGCCGCCGTTTACCACGATGGCCGCCGCTTCGGCTATGGCACCATGGATATCGGCTCTGGTCGCTTCTTCATCAACCAGTTCGAGAAGGAAGAGACCCTGCTGGCGGAGCTGCAACGCACCAATCCGGCCGAGCTGCTCTATCCCGAATCGTTCGAGTTCCTGCACCATATCGAGGGTCGCCGCGGCCTGCGCCGCCGTCCGGAGTGGGAGTTTGAGCTGGGCACAGCTCGCAAGCTGCTCTGCCAGCAGTTCGGCACTCAGGATCTGGTGGGCTTTGGCGTCGACAAGAGCGAGACCGCCCTGTGCGCCGCCGGTTGTCTGATGCAGTACGTCAAAGATACCCAGCGCACCGCCCTGCCCCACATCCGCAACGTTCGCCTCGAGCAGCCGGATCATGCGGTCATCATGGATGCCGCCACCCGCCGCAATCTGGAGCTGACCCAGAATCTGGCCGGTGGCTATGAAAATACCCTGGCCGAGGTGCTGGATCGCACCGCCACTCCCATGGGCAGCCGCCTGCTCAAGCGCTGGATCCACCAGCCGATCCGCGATCGGGTGATCCTGAAAGGTCGCCAGAGCACCATCAAGGAGCTCATTGAGCAGAACCTCTACGACGAGTTGGGCAACCTGCTGCGTCAGGTGGGGGATGTGGAGCGGGTGCTGGCGCGCCTCGCCCTGCGCTCGGCCCGCCCGCGCGACCTCACCCGCCTGCGTCAGGCCTTCGCCCAGTTGCCAGAGTTGCAACGCCTGCTGGCGGACAACGAGCACGAAGCGGTGCAACAGCTGGCCGAGCGGGCCAGCACCTTCCCCGAGCTGCTCGACCTGCTGGAGCGCGCAGTGATGGAAGTGCCGCCGGTGCTAATCCGCGATGGTGGCGTCATCCGTGACGGCTTCAATCAGGAGCTGGACGAGCTGCGGGATCTCGCCAACGGCGCCACCGCCAGCCTCGCCCGCATCGAGGAGCGGGAAAAACTGCTGACCGGCATCAACACCCTCAAGGTGGGTTACAACAAGGTGCACGGCTTCTATATCGAGGTGAGCCGCGCCAACAGCCATCTGGTGCCGGCCCACTACATCCGCCGCCAGACCCTCAAGAATAACGAACGCTACATCATCGATGAGCTGAAGAAGTACGAGGACAAGGTACTCACCGCCCAGTCCCAGGCGCTGGCGCTGGAGAAGCGGCTCTACGAAGAGCTGCTCGATGCCCTGCTGCCGCATCTGGGCGATCTGCAGGATTCCGCCGCCGCACTGGCGGAGCTGGACGTGCTGGCCAACCTGGCCGAGCGGGCCGAGACCCTCGACTATCGCTGCCCGACCCTCATCGACGAAGATCAGATCATCATCGAGGCGGGCCGCCATCCGGTGGTTGAGCAGGTGATGACAGATCCCTTTATCGCCAACCCTATCCGGCTGGAGCGGGAGCGGCGGATGCTGATCATCACCGGTCCCAACATGGGCGGTAAATCCACCTATATGCGCCAGACCGCGCTGATCGTGCTGCTGGCCCACATCGGTGCCTTCGTGCCCGCCGACAGCGCCCGCATCGGCCCCATCGACCGCATCTTTACCCGCATCGGGGCATCGGACGATCTCGCCTCCGGCCGCTCCACCTTTATGGTGGAGATGACCGAGACTGCCAATATCCTCAACAACGCCACCGCCCGCAGTCTGGTGCTGATGGACGAAATTGGCCGCGGCACCAGCACCTACGACGGCCTCTCGCTGGCGTGGGCCTGCGCCGAACAGCTGGCGAGCAAGATTGGCGCCTACACCCTGTTCGCCACCCACTACTTCGAGCTGACCCGCCTGCCCGAGCTGATGAGCGGGCTGGCCAACGTCCACCTCGATGCGGTAGAGCACGGCGACACCATCGCCTTTATGCACGCAGTGCAGGAAGGGGCGGCCAGCCGCTCCTACGGCCTGCAAGTAGCGGCACTGGCGGGGGTACCCAAATCGGTGATCCAGCAGGCCCGTCACAAACTGCATGAGCTGGAGAGCGCCACTCCGGCCGCCGCCGGTGAAACCCGTCCGGCTCCGGTGACTCTCGCCCCGCAGCCTCATCCGGTGGTGGAAGAGCTGGAAACGGTGCGCCCGGACGAGCTCACCCCGCGCCAGGCGCTGGACCTGCTCTATCGCCTCAAGCAGATGCTGTGAACAACCGCTGCGGCTCAGGTATGAAACAACTGGCCTGACGCTGTCATCATCAACAAAAGAGCCGCCCATCGGGCGGCTCTTTGCATCAGCTTGTTATAGAACCGTCAATCTACTCTGGGCGGTGCAGCGATATGGGTCGCCTCTGACTGATGGTCACCCTCCTTGATCCAGGCATCCAGCAAGGTATAAGCCACAGCCAGCACCACAGGGCCGATAAACAGACCGATGATCCCCATCGCCAGCAGGCCGCCGATAACCCCCACCAGAATGAGGATGAGCGGCAGATTGGCGCCGCGCTTGATGAGGAAAGGGCGCAGGAAGTTGTCCATGGTGCCCGCAAACAGTGACCAGACCAGCAGGAAGGTGCCCCAGGTGGTGTCGCCGCTCCAGTAGAGGTAGCCGATACAGGCCAGCAGCACCGGGAAGGGGCCGATCTGGGCAACGATCAGCAAGAACATCACCACCACCAGCACCATGGCGTAGGGGATACCGGCAATCAGCAGGCCAATACCGGCCACCGAGGATTGCACCAGCGCGGTCACTACCACCCCCATGGCCACGGCACGGATCGCCTGTGAAGCGAGTACGGTGGCGTTGTCACCGCGATCCCCAGCCAGACGGTGGGCAAAGCGGCGAATGCCGGTCGCCACCACTTCACCGGAGTGGTAGAGCAGGCCGCAGATGCCGACGGTCAGCAGGAAGTGAACGAACAGCAACCCCAGATTGCCCGCCTGAGAGGCGAGCCAGCGGGCGGTCTGGCCAAAGTAAGGGGCCAGCTTGGCAAACAGCACCTGACCACCGCTCGCCAGAATTTGCTGCCAGAAGCCGTAGAGCTTGTCGCCCACCAGCGGGATCTGTTGCAACCAGAGCAGCTCGGGCGGCGGCGACTGACTGATATTGGTGCCCAGCTCGATCAGCATGGGCGCCTTCTCTGCCACATTGGCCAGCGTCATAAAGAGCGGGATAACGAACATCAGCAGCAGCACCAGCGTCATGAACAGGGCCGCCAGCGACCGTTTGCCCCACAGCACCCGCTGCACCATCAGCATCAGCGGCCAGGTGGCGATGGTGATCATGGTTGCCCACACCAGCGCGGGCAGGAAGGGCTGCAGCACCAGGAAACAGGAGATAATCAGGATGCTGATAAACAGCACCCCCAGGGTTATCTTGGCCAAATCCACTTTTTTCATGTTCATAGGGTTTCCCTGTCAGGGCATCCGCCCCTGGGTCGAGAGTCTTGTTTCAAGAGAGATAGTATCCACCAGAGGCCAGCGCTCAACCAGAGCCCCAACCCGAAAAAGAGCACAAACTGACCAAGCAGGATAGTGAGCGAACTACTGGTCAACAGCGGCAATGCCCACGCGCCCGCCACCATCAGCAGCATGCCCGCCAGTACCACGGCGCCGATAAGCCACGGGGAATAACCGTCACGCACCAGCGTGCCCCTTCCCCCGAGCCAGAGGCCCAGCGCGGCCAGCCCGATCCCGGCCAGATGGGCCGACTGGCTCAGGCCAGCGCAAACCAGTGCGGCGACGATCAGCAAGCCCCAGGCAGAAGCGCGCTGATCCAGCCGCCAGTATGGGCGAACCGCCAGCAGCAAGGCGCCAATCAGCAGGCCAACCGCCACATCGGAGATAAAGTGCACCCCGAGCCAAACCCGCGCAAGACCTGTAGTCAGTGCCAGTAGCAGGGCCAGCGAGAGCACCCGCCAACGGTGCGTCGGCCACAGCCAGCCAAGCAGCGCCCCCCAGAACAGCAGGGCCGACGCGGTGTGACCGCTCGGCATGCCAAAGCCCTGGGCACTGTGAGTCGCCAGTTCAGGTTGCAGATGGAAGGGGCGCGGCCAGCCGATCCCCTCCTTGCTCGCCTGCACCAGCAGACCGAGCCAGAGCATGGCGAACAGCAGCTGGCGCAGCCGTGGCCACCCCAGCAGCGGGAGCAGCAAAGGTATCAGGGCAAGCTGAAAGCCGCCTGAACCAAACAGATTGCTGACCGACAGCCACCAGACATCTGGCCCCAGCCACTGTTGCAGGCGCATCATCAGCGGGATCTCGGCCTGATGCAGCGCATTGCCCTGCGCCACGAAATCGGCCTGCCAGTGCACCTCGCTCTCGGGCAGCTCGCCAAGCCGGGCTTGCAGCCAGTCGAGCTGCTCCGGGAAGCGGCGCTGCGCGCGGGGCAGCTTGTCCACCGCGATCAAGCGGGCATTGAGGATCTCCCTGCCCAGATTGGGGGCCTGCAGCAGCGAGACAAAATCGGAATCTTGCTGGGCGACGATAGGCTCAAGAGTGCGGCAGGCAAAGACCTGCGCTTTCTGCCAGCGGCCAAGATCCGCGACAACTTTGCCGCGCAGACCGGTCTCTTGATACAGCTCGCGCAGCGCCGCCTGCTCGGGGCGCTCGTCGCCATCTATATAGCCGCCACTCAAGCTGTAGCGAGAGGAGATGCGATCCTGCACCAGCAGCAGTTGATCCTGATGGCGGATGGCGCAGGCGGCTGCCGTTGGGCCAGCCGGTTCGGCACTCAGGGCTGGCAGAGCGGCAAACAGCGCCAGCAAGAGTAAAAAGAGGGTTCTCGACATCAATTTGCTTTCCCTATGCACAATGGCGACAAGCCTCCCAGAAATCAGATAGTTGGGCAACGGTAGCGGCCGGATCGCCGCCGTTCCCGCCTCGCTGGCGGTGCACGGAAGATTGCGATGAAGCAGGGCACTCCCTACTATTGGCGGCTATCTTCAATTTCATGCAGCAAATGCTGGAGCCCTCCATGAGACAGTTCGGCTTTTTCCTCGGCATCGCCATCGGTGTCATTTTGATCCTGTTCGGCAGCATCGTCATCTTCCAGGCGCTCCCTGCCGCACTGGATGTACTGGAGATGCCAAGCCGCATCCCGTTCGTGCGCGAGGTCTACACCTGGCTGATGACCAGCGCCAACGGCCTGACCGCCCAGCTGGAGCAGAACTTCCTGGAAGCCTTCCAGACCGTGCTCAAGCTGATCCTGCTCATCACCTTCATGTGGGTCTGCGTCAAGCTGGTCAACATGGGGGTGCTGATTATCCGCGCCGGAGTTGATCTCATCCGCACCGCCATCGCCCACAGCGAAGGCCCCCACGACCAGAAGAAGCCGGATCAGCACGATCACTTCTGACTAAGCAGTGGTCAACGGATGTGAACGCTGCCGCCCCCAACCGGGGCGGCAGCTTTATATGCGCGGTATGAAGGCCCTTCCCAGACCCCATGAATACCCGATAAAGCAGCGCTTTCCCTTGTGAATCAGCAAACTGCCCATATGTTGCATCACCTTGACATGGTTTGCGCCCCGCGCGGCGGCGGCCCGGTTTCTATCCCGACCCCGTGCTCTGGTATAATCGACCACCTCTTTTCCCCGTTATGGAGCCTGTTCATGCCCAATCATGCAGAAAGTGCCCTCGAGGTTCGTCTCGACAAGTGGTTGTGGGCAGCCCGATTCTACAAGACCCGCTCCATTGCGCGGGATCAGATAGACGGGGGCAAGGTGCACTACAATGGTCAGCGCAGCAAACCGGGCAAACAGGTGGAAGTGGGTGCATTGATCCGCTTCTGGCAGGGGCAGGACGAACGCGAAGTGCGGGTGCTGGCCTTGAGCGAGCAGCGCAAATCGGCACCGCTGGCCCAGCAGCTCTATGAAGAGACCGCCGAGAGCCTGAAAAAACGGGCCGAGAACAGCGAGGCGCGTCGCTTCAACAGCCAGTTTGCCCCCAGCCCAGAGCGCCGCCCCGACAAGCAGGAGCGACGCCAGTTGCTCAAGGTCAAGCAGTACTGACCGACCCCGATTTGATACCGGGCTGGCATCAACCCCAGCCCGCCCGATTTACCTCACCGAAAAGCCAGGAATACATGATGAGCAACCAAGATCTGCTGTATCGCTATCTGTTTGAAGAGTACGAAGTGCGTGGCGAGCTGGTCCAGCTGGATCACACCTACCGCCACGTAGTGGAAGCCCAGAACTACCCGGTGCAGGTGCAAAAACTGCTGGGCGAGCTGCTGGTCGCCACCAGCCTGCTGACCGCCACCCTCAAGTTTGAAGGCTCCATCACGGTGCAACTGCAGGGCGATGGCCCGGTGCGTCTGGCCGTGATCAACGGTGACAACAACCAGCAGCTGCGCGGCGTGGCCCGCTATGAAGGCGAGCTGCCGAGCGATGGCAAGCTGCAGAGCCTGATCGGCAACGGCCAGCTGATCATCACCATCACCCCGGAGCAGGGCGAGCGCTATCAGGGCATCATAGCGCTGGACGCCGACACCTTGGCGGGCTGCCTGGAGCACTACTTTGCCCGCTCCGAACAGCTGGCCACCAAGCTGTGGATCCGTACCGGCTACCATGAAGGCAAACCGCGCGCTGCCGGCATCATGCTGCAGGAGCTGCCCGCCCAGAGCGAAGATCACAGCAACGATTTCGATCACCTGACCCAGCTCACCAGCACCATCAAGGATGAAGAGCTGTTCGGCCTGCAGGCAGAAGAGATCCTCTATCGTCTCTACCATCAGGACAAGGTGCGGGTGTTCGATCCGCAGGCGGTCGAGTTCCGTTGCACCTGCTCCCGCGAGCGCTGCGAAGGAGCCCTGTTGCAGATAGAAAAGGAAGAGGTGATGGAGATGGTGCAGGAGCTCGGCAAGATCGACATGCACTGTGATTATTGCGGCGCCCAGTACCAATTTAATGGGATCGATGTCGAAACCCTGTTCAGCAGGGCTCCCGGCAATGATGCAAACCAGTTACACTAATTAAAGGCGGGCAAAACCCGCCTTTAACTTTAATAACAAAAAAATACCCTATTTTATAAAGTTTGATGGCGATCGCTAAACTCTACCACCTAAGTGATAGGATGACCGTCAGATAGAACCCTACCAACCTCTGAACCCAGGAGAATACAATGACAATCGTGGCAGAACCCACCCTGGCCCAACAATTAGGACTGGACCAGTACGGCATCAAAAACAGCCAAGAAATCGTTCGCAACCCCTCTTACGAGCAGCTTTTCGCCGAAGAGACACGCCCTGACCTGGAAGGGTTCGAGCGCGGTGTGGTGACCGAGCTGGGCGCCGTCAACGTAAACACCGGTATCTTCACCGGTCGCTCCCCAAAAGATAAATATATCGTCAAAGATGCCACTACCCAGGATACTGTGTGGTGGTCTGACCAGGGTAAAAACGATAACAAAGCCATTACCCCGGAAGTGTGGTCACATCTGAAAGGGCTGGTCACCAAACAACTCTCCGGCAAGCGCCTGTTTGTGGTCGACGGTTTCTGCGGTGCCAACCCGGATACCCGCCTGGCCGTGCGCATCATCACCGAGGTGGCCTGGCAGGCACACTTCGTGAAAAACATGTTCATCCGCCCGAGCGATGAAGAGCTGAAAACCTTCAAGCCTGACTTCGTGGTGATGAACGGTGCCAAGTGCACCAACCCGAACTGGAAGGAGCAGGGTCTCAACTCCGAGAACTTTGTTGCCTTCAACATGACCGAGAAAATGCAGCTCATCGGTGGCACCTGGTACGGTGGCGAGATGAAGAAGGGCATGTTCTCCATGATGAACTACTTCCTGCCCCTGCGCGGCATTGCCTCCATGCACTGCTCCGCCAACGTGGGTCAGGACGGCGACGTCGCCATCTTCTTCGGCCTCTCCGGCACCGGCAAGACCACCCTCTCCACCGATCCCAAGCGTCAGCTGATCGGCGATGACGAGCACGGCTGGGATGACCACGGCGTGTTCAACTTCGAAGGGGGCTGCTACGCCAAGACCATCAAGCTCTCCGAAGAGGCCGAGCCGGATATCTACCACGCCATCCGTCGCGATGCGCTGCTGGAGAACGTGACCGTTGCTGCCGATGGCACCATCGACTTCGATGATGGCTCCAAGACCGAGAACACCCGCGTCTCCTACCCCATCTATCACATCGACAACATCGTCAAGCCGGTCTCCAAGGCAGGTCACGCCACCAAGGTGATCTTCCTGACTGCTGACGCCTTCGGCGTACTGCCCCCGGTCTCCAAGCTGACCAAGGAGCAGACCAAGTACCACTTCCTGTCTGGCTTCACCGCCAAACTGGCCGGTACCGAGCGCGGCATCACTGAGCCGACTCCGACCTTCTCCTCCTGCTTCGGCGCAGCCTTCCTCTCCCTGCACCCGACCAAGTACGGTCAGGAGCTGGTGAAACGGATGGAAGCGGCAGGTGCAGAGGCCTATCTGGTCAACACCGGCTGGAACGGCACCGGCAAGCGCATCTCCATCAAGGATACCCGCGCCATCATCGATGCCATCCTGGATGGCTCCATCGAGAAGGCCGAGACCAAGGTGCTGCCGATCTTCAATCTGGAGATCCCGACCGCGCTGCACGATGTGAACCCGGCGATCCTCGACCCGCGCGACACTTACGCCGACAAGGCCGAGTGGGATGCCAAGGCCGTCGATCTGGCAGGCCGTTTCATCAAGAACTTCGAGCGCTTCACCGATAACGATGAAGGCAAACGTCTGGTTGCGGCAGGCCCGCAGCTGTAACAGGCTCGCTTCGTATCAGTGACATCATGCCGGTCAGCCACGCTGACCGGCATTTTTGTTTTTGTGGAGCCCCGAACGCCGCCAACCACGCAGCAACAGCCCCCTAAACCTTGCCTTGCCAGCCCTGACGGGGTAGATTCAGCCAAACTTTATACAATATACAATTTTGTAACGCCCAATCGTGACCCGACCATGACCCCCCCCTACAAGACCCGAACCCAGATGGTGATGGAAAACCTCCGTGGCCGGATCCTCCGTGGGGAGTTCCCCGCTGGCGCCCCCTTGCGTCAGGATGCCATTGCCAAAGAGCTGGCGGTGAGCCGCATCCCGGTGCGCGAAGCCCTGATGCAGCTGGAAGCGCAGGGGCTGGTGAAGTTCGAAGCCCATCGCGGCGCCGTGGTCACCATGCTGGACGCCTCGGCCATTGAAGAGCTCTTTTATTTGCGAGCGCTGCTGGAAGCCGATACCCTGTTCCACGCCGTCGACAAGATGACGGAAGCCACCTTCGCGCAAGCGGAGGCGATCCTCGCCCAGTTTGATCACGCCCTGGAGTCAGGCACCCAGATCGAACATTGGGCCGAGTTGAACCACAGCTTTCACGCCACCCTCTATCAGGCAGCCGGTCGCCCCCAGGCACTTGACCTGATCGCCCAGATCAATCTGAGCTGTGACCGCTATGTCCGCTTCGAGCTGCTGTTTGCCAGCGACGGGGTGGACAAGGCGGAGCGTGAACACGCCCAATTGCTGGAACTGTGCCGCGCCCGGCGCAAGCACGAGGCGGTGGTGCTGCTCAGGCAGCATATCGAAGCAGCAGGTCAGTCGATCAAGCGGATCCTGGCCAGCGGCCATAAAAACTGAACACTCATATAGCAACCATCTGGCACTAACGACATGAATAATTTCGAGATAATTGAAACCCGCGTCGCCCAAGTCAGGGCCGAGCTGGCCATGCAGGAGTTGGACGCATTTATCGTCCCCCACGATGATGAGCACCTCGGCGAGTACATCCCCGCCTATGCCGAGCGGCTTGACTGGATCACCGGTTTCAACGGCTCTGCCGGGGTCGCCATCATCATGGCCCAGCGAGCAGCCCTCTTTGTCGATGGTCGCTATACGGTGCAGGCGCGGATGCAAACCCCCGCCGAACTGTTCGAATTCCTCCACCTTATTGAAAATCCTCATGTGCAGTGGCTGGCCGAGCAGCTGCCGTCAGGCTCCCGGGTTGGCTTCGATGCCCGCCTGCACAGCCTGACCTGGTACAAGAATGCCAAGGCCGTGCTGGCCGACCGCGGTATCGAGCTGATCCGCGTCGAGCAGAACCCCATCGACCTGAACTGGCGCGATCGCCCGGAGCCGACCAAGAGCCCGGTCATCCTCTACAGCGAGGAGCTGGCAGGCCAGTCCAGCCAGTCCAAACGTGAACAGCTTGCGGCCGACCTGCGCAAGCGCGGGCTGGATGCAGTGCTGCTGACCCAGGCCGAGCCCATCAACTGGCTGCTCAACCTGCGTGGCCGCGACATCGACCGGCTGCCGGTGGTGCTGGGCTTTGCGGTGCTCTACGCCAACACCAGCATGGATTTCTTCGTCGATACCGACAAAATTGACTGCTTCGCCTTCACCCAACACGTGGGGCAGGATGTCTCCGTCTACCCCATCGACAAGCTGGGCGACGTGTTGCAGCGCATCGGTGAAGATCAGCAGAAGGTGCTGGCCGATCCGGACAGCGCCAACGCCTGGACCCAGCTCGTCATGGAAGAGGCGGGCGCCATTCTGGTGGCAGGGCAAGACCCCACCATGCTGCCGAAAGCGTGCAAGAACGAGATCGAGCTGACCGGCATGCGTGCCGCTCACCTGCGCGATGGCGTGGCCATGACCCGCTTCCTCGCCTGGCTGGATCGGCTGGTTGCCTCCGGCGAGTTCGAGGGAGTGGATGAAGGCACCCTGGCCGATCAGGTGGAAGCGTTCCGCCGCGAGCAGGAGCACTACGTCGAGCCGAGCTTCGACACCATCTCGGCACTCGGCCCCAACGCCGCCATGTGCCACTACCACCACACCAACGGCACTCCCCGTGCGTTTGGTCAGGACAGCCTCTATCTGCTGGACTCCGGTGGCCAATACATGGATGGCACCACCGACATCACCCGCACCATCAAGGTGGGTGAGGTGAGCGACGAGCAGAAAGCGATGTTTACCCGCGTATTGCAGGGCCATATCGCGCTGGATCAGGCCCGCTTCCCCCGCGGCACCGCCGGTATCCAGCTCGACGTGCTGGCCCGCATGCCGCTGTGGCAAGCCGGTTACAACTACGACCACGGCACCGGCCACGGCGTCGGCCACTTCCTGAGTGTCCACGAAGGGCCCCAGCGCATCGCGCCGAAAGGGAGCATGGTCGCCCTGCAACCGGGCATGGTGCTCTCCAACGAGCCGGGCTACTACCGTGAAGATGGCTTCGGCATCCGTTGCGAGAACCTGGTAGTCGTGACCGAGCTGGAACAGGTTGGCGAGCTGCCGATGCTGGGCTTCGAGCGTCTGACCTACGTGCCGTTCGATACCCGCCTGATCGACCGCAGCCTGCTGAGCCCGGCCGAATTCCGCTGGATCAACGAATACCACGTCGAGGTGTTCCGCCGCCTGAGCCCGCTGCTCGAGGGCGAGGATCTCGCCTGGCTGGAGCAGGCAACCAGCCTCATCTGATGACACAGGGCCTGCGGGCCCTGTTTTTTATCCCCCCTTTTGACCTGTATCAACACCCCATGCGAGCAGGTCAGGAGAATGGCGGCCATGAAAAGTCATCATGCCCACCCAGCCCGGGGCTCACACGCCGCAGCCAGCAAAAAGGCGAGTGACCATCCCAGACTCATGCGCGAGCAGCAGACGGTCAGCGCCATGATCCGCCTCTACTGCCAGCACCATCATCAGGATCCCCATTGCCGCCACTGTCGCCAGTTGCGGGATTTCGCCCATCAGCGCCTTCGTCGCTGCCGTTATGGCCACGGCCACAAACCCACCTGCGCCAACTGCAATATCCACTGCTACGCACCGGCGATGCGCAAACAGATCCAGCAGGTGATGAAGTGGAGCGGCCCGCGCATGTTGCTGCGCCACCCCTGGCTCACCCTCCGCCATCTGCTCGACGGCTTGCGCAAGGCTCCCAAACTGCCCCACAGCAGACCGCTGCCGCCATAACCGCCAATCCCTTGCATCCGGCAGGGGATGACCACTACCCTATGACTCCTTTTCTGCCGTTGGCCCCAAGGTCAGCGGCGTTGCCGATCCGTTTGCTGCCGATGGAGTCCTGATGCACCACAACCCGCCCCTGCTACGCACCGCCACCCACAATGACATGCACGCCATCTGGCAGATCGATGCCAAAGTCTTTGGTGAAGATGTCTATCCCGCCTTCTTCTTCCGTCAGGCGATGGATTTATGGCCCGAGTTGTTGCTGGTGGCCGAATACGAGGGGCAACTGGTGGGTTATGTGCTGGGTGGCTTTGGTCAGGAGCGGTCGCAAGGCTGGGTGCTCTCGCTGGCGGTGCTGCCCGAGGCGCGCGGTTTCGGCCTCGCGGAGCGGATGATGCGCCAGATGGAGGCCAACCAGCAGGCGCTGCAGATCAGCGAACTGCGGCTCACGGTCGATCCGGCCAATCCGGCCCAGCGCCTCTACTACCGTCTTGGCTATCAACTGGTTGAAGAGGTCGCCGACTACTTCGGCCCCGGCGAGGATCGGCTTGTGCTGGTTAAAACCCTCTCCGGTACAGCTGCGATTCAAGGATAAAACCGGTTACAGAACGCATAATTGGTTACATTTTGCCGATTTCATGTCCCGCTTGCTTGGAGTAAAGTTCAATTCATCAAACTGATTGTTTGAATTCTATTCAGCCTTGGAGGCCCATCATGTTGAAACGTATGACCCTTATTGCCCTGCTGGCCGCCACTACCGTCACCGGTTGCGCCAACAGCGATGTCTACTCTGGCGATGTCTACACCAAAGACCGTGCCAAACAGGTACAAACCGTAAGCTATGGCACCATCATCTCCACCCGCCCGGTGAAGATCCAGGCTGATGAAAACTCCCTGCTCGGCACTATTGGCGGCGCCGTGGTCGGCGGCCTGCTAGGCAGCACCATAGGCGGCGGCACCGGCCGTGATATCGCCACAGCAGGTGGTGCCATTGCAGGCGCGGCAGCCGGCAAGGCCGCTGGCGACAAACTCAACCAGGTCGACGGGGTCGAGCTGGAGATCAAGAAAGAGAACGGCGAAGCCATCGTGGTGGTACAAAAAGCCAGCCCCACCTTCGTGCCGGGCGCGCGGGTACGCATGACCCAGGGCAATGGCAGCATCAACGTGGCCGTCGTGAATTAAGCGTGTGAACCAAGGTTTCGCCACCCTCGAGCCATAAAAAAACCGCCGGTTCCGGCGGTTTTTTGTTGTCTGACGTTCGGGATTACATGCTGTAAGCCTTCTCGCCGTGGGAGGTGACATCCAGCCCTTCCCGCTCGGCATCGCCATTGACCCTCAGCCCGATCAGCATGTCGACCGCCTTGAAGGCAATCGCCGCCACGGCACCGGACCAGAGCAGGGTGACACCGACCCCGATAGCCTGGATCTTCACCTGAGTCAGGATGGAGTAGCCCTCGGCAACCTGATTGGTGACATAGTCCCACACCCCGGTGCCGCCCAGATCCGGGCTGGCAAAGACGCCGGTCAGCAGGGCGCCGAGAATGCCGCACACCCCGTGCAGACCGAAGACATCCAGGCTGTCATCGGCCCCCAGCAGACGCTTAAGACCGTGGACGCCCCACAGACCGGCCACACCACTGACAAGACCCATCACCAGCGCGCCACCGACACCGACAAACCCGGCCGCCGGGGTGATCATCACCAGACCGGACACCGCTCCGGACGCCGCACCCAGCAGGGAGGGACGCCCCTTCATCACCCACTCGGCCAGCGTCCATGACAGAGCTGCCGCAGCCGGCGCCACCCAGGTGTTGATAAAGGCGAGCGCAGCCACCCCGTTGGCTTCCAGCGCGGAGCCCGCGTTGAAACCGAACCAGCCGAACCAGAGCAGGGAGGCACCGATCATGGTCATGGTCAGGCTGTGCGGGGTCATGGGATCACGACCATAGCCCAGACGCTTGCCCACCAGATAGGCTCCCACCAGACCCGCCACGGCGGCGTTGATGTGCACCACGGTGCCGCCTGCAAAGTCCAGCGCACCATGCTGGAACAGATACCCGGCAGTTGCGGTCGCGGTTGCTGCGGCTTCGGCGCTGGTATAGGCATCCGGACCCGCCCAATACCACACCATATGAGCCAGCGGGATATAGGCGAAGGTGAACCAGATCACCGAGAAGAGCAGCACGGCGGCAAACTTGATGCGCTCGGCAAACGCCCCCACGATAAGGCCGCAGGTGATGGCGGCAAAGGCCCCCTGGAACACCACATAGATCAGCTCGCTGATCCCGACACCCTTGCTGAAGGTGGCGGCGATGGAGTCAGGGGTCACCCCCTTGAGCAGCACCTTGCTGAAGGAGCCGTAGAAATTGCCCCCCTCGGTAAAGGCCAGTGAATAACCGTAAATTACCCAGAGCACGCAGATAAGGCAGAACAGGGTAAAGACCTGCATCAGCACGCTCAGCATATTCTTGGCCCGCACCAGACCACCGTAGAAGAGGGCCAGACCGGGGATCGACATCAGGATCACCAGGGCCGCCGAGAGCAGCATCCAGGTGTTGTCACCCTTGTTGATTGTCATGGCGGCAACCGGTGCCACCGCCGCCTGTACCTGAGCGACCTCTTCGGCCCAACTTGGGGTAACCAGCAAGGCAGGCAACATCGTCAGACCCGCCATCATCCATTTTTTGACCATAGAGCACTCTCCTTCCCTGTCGTACCGGTACAAGACCGGCTCCGTTTCCCTGATTGAATCTGTGGCGAACCGCAAGGTGTTGCTGCAACCCGCCAGAATCACACCCGCGCCCGGCACGGGGATGCCTCTTGCCACTTCCTCATCACTGCGTCTGCCGCCGATGAGCGCAAGAGACCGTCTGACATGTAAAAAAGCATAAAGTGAGCCATAATTTTAAATCCTTAAAAATCATTAAATTAACTATCTCAGCCATCGTTAACGCACCAAAATGGCGCACGCTCTGCGCTAACCGGTACTGAACCGCCCTGTCACAGGGCAGGGCATGGCCGGCGCACCACAAATGCGCAAATCCTGAACCAGCCCACAAGCTGAAGCCCTCGATATCGCGCGCTGCGGGCCAACTCGTTTACACTGGCAGACCAGCCGTTTCTGTTATCCGACTACGGCATACCATTACGCAGCGCCTTGTTTGCAACGTGATGGCGGGCCCAATCCGAGGAACACCATGCAGTTTGATCGTCTCGATATCAGCCTCTCCCACTACCATCAGCTCGATCGGGAGCATCGTTCCCACATCTTGTTGCTGGGGGGATTGATGCTGGCCATCATGACCCTTCATCTGTTGCTGCTGCCCCACTTCCCCTACGAGCGCTTTTACGCCGTCAGCTTTGGCTTCGAGGTGATCAACTGGCTCACCATGCTGTTCCTGTTCTGGGTGGTGCAGTGCGCCCACCTGCCCACCCACACCTACCGCATGCTCTCCTGCGGTCTGATGCTGTGGCTCATGGGGGCCACCGCCGACATCATGGATGAGCTGGTGGCGCAGCCGCTCTGGCTCGCCATCTATGCCGAGGATCTGCTGCGCTCCAGCGGCATCCTGCTCAGCAGCATCGGCATCCTGAGCACCATGCACCACCTCTTTCATATCAATACCCGGCTCAGAGAGCAGGCGCTGTTTGACGATCTGACCAAGCTGCCAAACCGGCGCTACTTTCATCAGCAGCTGTTTCTGGAGCAAGGGGTTTGCCATGCCCTCATCCTGCTGGACCTGGATCACTTCAAGCGGATCAATGACAACTACGGCCACGATATCGGGGATCGGGTGTTGCAGCAGTTTGGCGAGCTGTTGCAACAGCACTGCCCACCGGGTGCGCTGGCGGCCCGCGTCGGTGGTGAAGAGTTTGCCCTGCTGCTGCCCGTCGCTCACGAAGCCGATTTGCAGCAACTGACCAACACCCTGCTCACTGCGACCCGCACCATAGCCCCCGACCCGACCCATACCATGACGGTCAGTCTGGGGATGGGGATCCGCGAGCCCGGGGAGCCGGCCGTCTCGCTGTTCAAACGGGTGGATCAGGCGCTTTATGGCGCCAAGGAGGCGGGTAGAAACTGCGCGGTATGGGCGACGCCGACTAATAAAGAGGCGTGAAGAGCTGCCGGTTGATTGCCGGTCACTGCGGAACATTGCTGCTGAAACAGGGGCCCAGGGGCCCCTGTTTTATGGGGGGAAATCCCCCCACCTAAAAGCGGAAGGTAAGACCGATATTGGCCTGCCACTGGGTCACCAGCTCCCCGCGTACCTTGAACACGCACTGCTCCGGGTTGCAGAGAAACTGGTTGTTGTCGTTAACCAGCGAGCCATAACCGCGCACCTCGGCCCGCAGCGCCAGAAGCTCGGCGAGGCGCGGTTGCACCCCGAGCGCCAGCGACATGGAAGGGGTCACCTCGCTGTCGTAAGCGGCAAAGCGGGTCACCCCGATCCCGGCGCCGATATAGGGCGCCATCAGGTTGTCAGAGAGGGTCAGAGCACCGGCAAAGTGCAGGATGTCCACCGTCAGGCGATCCGGCTGGTCGGGAGAGAGGGTGGTGGACTGATGGCTGTAGAGCAGCTCGATCATGCCCGGATCATCCACCTCCTTGCTGATAAAGAGACCCCAACTGCCAGAGCCCTGCCCCTGCAGTGAATCGAGCGAGGCCGAGCGCGAGACCGGCTGCACCACCTCGTCACTCTTCTCGAAGTCGATGGCTGAGCTGTAGCCGAAAAACGGCGTCACCTGCCAACCGGATGTGGTTGCTGCCTCACTACTCCAGGCCTGACCCAGTGGCAGCAACAGCCCCATCATCACTATCCCGGCTCTCTTCATCATCATCCCCTGCTCCCTGTGTGATTGTGCAGAAAGCATACCAGAGGCGTCCTAGGCCCATCCTAAACGGCGGCTGTACCGGATCACTTTCATGGGGGGGATCACACTCATCGATGGCGCGGCAAAGCAGTACCATTGTGGCCTTGCCGTACTCCCCGCCACCATTCATCGACGGTTAACCTCTGCCACGTATGCTGGCGCCAAAGCGGGTCATAGGGACCAGTCATCACCACTCAGAAGGACATCAGGGAATGGTTGCCGCGCAACTTCACGACCCCCAAACCACCCTCGCGGATACCCTGCGGGCCACCGCGCACGCCATCGACGAAAGCCACATCAGCCTGCGCCAGATGCTGGAGCTGGTGGGCGAACAGGGCATGCTGCTGTTTTGCGTGCTGCTCACCGTCCCCTTTCTGTTGCCGGTCTCCATCCCCGGTGTCAGCACCCCGTTTGGCCTGCTGATCCTTTTTATCGGTATAGGCATCACCCTCAACCGGGTGCCCTGGCTACCCGCCATCCTGATGGAGCGCCGCTTCGCCGCCGACCAGCTCAAGCCGACCCTGCACAAGGGGGCAGATCTGCTGGCCCGTGTCGATCGCGTTATCCGCCCGCGTCTGCTGGTGCTGACCGGCAGCAGCACGGTCAACCGCTGCAACGGTCTGCTGATCATGCTGGCCGCCCTGCTGCTGATGCTACCCCTGGGCGCCATCCCCTTCACCAATGCCATGCCTGCTTGGGCCATCCTGTTGCTCTGCACCGGCATGTTGCAGCGGGACGGTCTGTTCGTTGCCAGCGGCTATCTGCTGGTAAGTGCGACCCTGGTCTGGTTCAGCGTGCTGGCCATCGGCTTGCTGATGGCGGGCCAGAGCGCCACCGGCCTGCTCGGCTAACCCCGATGCACAGAAAAAGGGCGACCAGATGGTCGCCCTTTTGGATTTGTGCGGGATACTGCCCGGTCAAAGCAGATCGTAGATAAGGGCCGAGATGGCAAGCAGCCCCATCACCAACACAAAAAGGGTACTCGGCCCGCGATAACGCTTGAGTGCGGGTAAGCGATAGATGGAGCAGGCCGGCAGCAGAAACAGGATCACCGCGATCAGCGGGCCACTGACGCGCTCGATGATGTCGAGCACATTGGGGTTCAGATAGGTGATGAGGGCGGTCACCATAAACAGGATCACCGACGACACCCGGGCGATGGTCGACTCCTTGAGAGAGAGCCCCAGCCCCTGACAGGCACCGCTCACCATGCTCACCGTCCCCTCGCTAACCCCCATGGAGGTGCCGAGGAAGGATTTGGACATGGCCAGAATGGCGATAAGCGGCCCCACATAGGCGATCAGCGGATTGGAAAACTTGTTCGCCAGCGCCGACAGCACGGAGATATTGTCGGTGCGGGCCAGCGCCATCTCGGCCTGACTCAGGCTCATCACGCAGCTCACCACGAAGAAGAGCACGCTGCCGCAAATCAGCATGCTGCTGTACTTGATGATCCGCTTGGCACGCAGGTCGGCACTCTCCTGACAGCGCTTTTTCTGCGCCGCGCTGAAGGAGGAGATAATGGGCGCATGACTGAAGGAGAAGACCATCACCGGCACGATCAGCCAGAGGGATTTCCAGAACGCCGGGTCACGCCACTCCACTGCCTGACTCTCTGTGAAATAGGAGAGGCTCCACTGGGGCAGCAGATAGATGGAGAGGCCAATCAGAAAGGCGACCATGGGCAGCGCCAGCACGCTGATGGCCGACACCACGATCTGTTTGCCGGCCAGCAGCACCAGATGCAGGCCCAGCATCACCCCCAGCACCAGCAAGCCGCGGGGAAGCTCGGCATCCCCCAGCTGATGTACCACGAAGCTCTGGATCGCATTGGTGATGGAGATGCTGTAGACCAGAATGATGGGGTAGAAGGCCATCAGATAGACCAGCATCAGCAGCTTGCCCGCCCTGGCACCGAAGTGCTCCTCCACCACATGGGTGATATCCCCTTCCTTATGGGAGCTGGAGAGCACAAAGCGGCTCAATGCCCGGTGGGAATAATAAGAGAGCGGAAAAGCCAGCAATAAAATAAACAGCAAAATAACCGGGGAATTACTGCCGACAGTAATAGGAAGAAATAACGTACCGGCACCGACAGCAGTGGCATATAGGCCCATGGTCCATACCGAATCGCTTTTCTCCCATTTCAATTTTGAAACAGAGTTACTCTTTTCAGCAATAGAAACACTCATTGCAATATATACCTTATTAGTCTGTCATCATTATTTTTATTGGCCCGAATAACAGGCTGGAGATATGTCGTTGCATATCGCCCTGCACATGAAAAAACAACGCCGCCAGCGGCCAACAGAGCCACCGGAGAGAAACGGAGCTGCCACGCTACCATCGTTGAAATCGCCAACCTGGTCAAGGTTAATAATTCATGACCGTTTGAATCGGATTGTTTCAAAAGACAATGAAATGTGTCACATTCGTCATCCAGAACCAGATCCAAACCCTTTTGATAACATACCGATAAAACCTCATGCTGTTGCCCAACAACACAAATAAGACCAGCGATCAGGCCGATAATATTAACACCTTAAGCTGTGGAATATGAGTGAAATAATTCGGCCAACTTTTCGACTAATTGACAGTGATGTCAGCCAATTTATTTATGGCAAAAGGAAAGGTGATGTCTGCCAATAACAGGACCAATCAGCTCAGCGTGCCGGGCAGTGTGCCACCCGGTTGCGCCCTGCCCGCTTGGCCTGATAGAGCCACTCGTCGGCCCGGGCCAGCGCCTGATTGATCTCCTCCTCCGGCTGCACCAGGGTTGTGCCCAGACTGACCGTGATGGCGACCGGATCGGCAGGCAATGCTTCGACAGCAGCACGGATCTGCTCCGCCATCTGCAGCAAACCGGCCTCATCGATCCGTGGCAACAGGATAAGAAACTCCTCGCCGCCGCTGCGCACAAAGAGATCGTCCGCACGCAACAGGGCATCGATGCAGCCACTGAATCGCTGCAAGGCCCGATCTCCCTGCTGATGGCCGTAGTGATCGTTGATCTGCTTGAAGTGATCGATGTCGAGCATGATAAGGCCACAGGGCGCCTCCCCTGTCCGCAGCGGCTGGCAGTGCTCGAAGAAGAAGCGGCGGTTGTAGAGACCGGTCAGCTGATCGGTCTCGCTCTGGCGCTGCAGTCGCTGCTGCAACTCGTACTGGCGGGTAATATTGCGAGTCACCCAGGCCACCGCCCGCTTGCCGTCATAGAGGGAGGGCAGCGGGGCAATCTTGCCCTCGAAGCGTTGTACCCCCTGCGGCCCGACGGCGGCATTGATCCCCCCCACCTCGGCTGCTGATAGCTCATACTCCACCACCCGCACCTGACCGCTCGCCAGTGACTCGGCAACCTGTGCCTTGACCCACATGGCCATCTCGGGTGGCAGCACATCGGCCAGTTGCTTGCCCGCCAGCGGATTGCCATCGTGATAGGATTGCTGCTCCATGCCGCCGATATATTCCACGTAATAACCATCTTCACTGAGGATGAAGATGGGATCTGGCAGTTGGGCCATCACTTCATAAAGCTGGGTTACCGAAAGCGCCACGGAGACTCCTGTACGTTAGGGTCAAACAGGGGGAGATATTCTGCCTTAAAAGGACTCACTCGCCCTCATCGGCAACGGAGAAAAATCTGCCGTCATAGCCAACAACCCTTTACATCTAGCAGCATGCAGACGTCTCGGCCAGCAAGGATTGCCTGCGCCCACCGCCGCTCTGACTTGCGACCGTTCGCAGTGGCGGATGGCCCCTCCCTCGCTCAATGATATCTCATTGTTTCAACTCACAAGTTCATTTACGCTGGCCGTCACGAGTCCAGTTTTCACCTCATCAGCCATCAGGAACGCCAGCCCCCCCGCAACCGCAGGGGCTGTACCACGGAAAAGGAATCGCCAGATGAAAAACGCCATCGTTACCGCCCGCTTCGACGCTATCAGTACCGAAGGGGAACAGCTCACCCTCAAGATCGCCATCAAGGCCCCCGAGCCGGATCCCAAGTCCGCCAGCGGTGACTGGCGCTGCAAGGTGAAGCTGGCGGGGCTGAGCGACAAAACCTTTATCTACGGCATCGACAGCCTGCAGGCCCTGAGCCTCGCCATCAAGTTTGTCGAAACTGAACTGCGCGCCTTCTCCGATGCGGGCTGGCAATTCTATCTGCCAGGCTGCCCCGATCACCCTATCGACATGAGCGCCTGCTACTTCCCGGCGCTCTAGCCCGGCCAACCCTAGGAGCCCGGATGCACGGACCCGACCCCGCCAATCCCCACCCCATGAATGGCTTCCCCCAGGTGTGTTTTATCAAGAACACCATCAAGGGGCCCAATATCGAGGTGGGTGACTACACCTATTACGACGACCCGGAGGATTCGGCGGGCTTCGAGCGCAACGTCCTCTACCACTTCCCCTTCATCGGCGACAAGCTCATCATCGGCAAGTTCTGCGCCATCGCCCGCGGGGTGAAGTTCATCATGAACGGCGCCAACCACCAGACCTCCGGCTTCTCCACCTACCCCTTCTTTATCTTCGGCAACGGTTGGGAGAGCGCCGCCCCCGCCCCGGGCAGCCTCCCCTACAAGGGCGATACCGTGATCGGCAACGATGTCTGGATTGGCTATGAGGCTCTGATCATGCCGGGGGTAAAGGTCGGCAACGGCGCCATTATCGCCGCCCGCTCCGTGGTCACCGGTGACGTGCCCGCCTACGCCGTGGTCGGCGGCAACCCGGCCAAAGTGATCCGCTACCGCTTCGACGACGACACCATCGCCCGTCTCAACGCCATCGCCTGGTGGGACTGGCCGGTGGAGCAGATCAGCCGCAACCTGCCGCTCATCAGCGGCGGCGAGATAGCCGCGCTGGAAGCGGCAATCCGCTAGAGACAAGCCCCATCAGGCATAGGGCCAGAAATGAGAAGAGGGTTGAGCGTACAGGCACTCAACCCTCTTTTTGATTGGTCGCAGACCGCTCAGTGGCTGGCGGAGCGACTACCGCTCCAGATCAGCTCGCCGCTGCGCAGCTCCATCAGGGTCATCGACAACCGATAACGGCTCCCCTCTGTCACCAGATCCCCGTAGAGCATGTAGCCGGCGCCGGTCTGACGGCCAAGCCGCACAAGGGAGGCCGGGTTCATCCTGCCCTGCTGATACTCCAGCTGGCCGGTGATGGCTGCCACCTGCCCTTGGTCGACAAAGTGAAAACCGCTCTTGCTCTGGATGCGCTTGCTCATGGCCGCCGCCATGGCGCGGGTGTCCACCGGCTCGCCGGTGCCGTTCTGGGGCGGGGTGAGCAGCAGCACCGGCTGACCGGTTTGCGCCAGCTCCCGCACCTCGGGGGCCTGCACAAAGAGATCGGCCATGGCCTGCGCCAGTCCGGTCGGCGCCACCGGCTTGGGCTGAACGTCCCCGCTATCCGGTTTGGTCACCGGCTTGTCCGGCTGGCTCACTGGCTGATCGGGTTCACTGACAGGAGCCTGAGTACCACCGTAGGGATTGACCGCACAACCGCCCAGCAGCAGGGCCCCCACCATCAACAAGGAACGCAGCTTCATCTTTTCTCTCCGCCAGAAATCCGTAAACGGGCATCAACACATGCCCGCATGGCGGAGCCCCTGCCCCGCATCCTCCTTATGCTAGGGACAAACCCCGGCGGGGTCGATACGCCCACCACCACAGGGCGACAGAGACTGGCGAACCTGGGCCCACGAAAAAGCTGGCACGGCTCCACCCGATTCCGTTAGGGTAGTGTCGGTAAAACATCAACAGTAACGCAGCGGTAAGCCCGGCGCACAACACGTCGCAACCCGACAGAGATCATCACACTCAAGCAGGAAGCACTATGCAACTCACCCCACCCCAACCGCCTCAGGACGATGAGATCGAAGCGCTGCGCATTGGCCTCTCGGGCTTCAACAAGGATCACGCCGGCACCCATCTGCGCGAGCGGATCGCAAGCTTTATCAAGGATAAAGAGGGCAAGGTACACGGCGGCATCATCGCCGACATCAAGTGGGGCTGGCTGCATGTTGACTGGCTCTGGATCGACGAAAGCATCCGCCGCGATGGCTGGGGCGGCCGCCTGCTCGGCGCCATGGAGCAGTACGCCCAAAGCAAAGGCATCAGCAACTACCATCTGGAAACCACCAGTTTTCAGGCCCTCCCCTTCTATCAGAAGCAGGGTTACGAAGTCTTTGGCCAGCTGCCCGATATGCCGCCGGGGCATATCAGTTACTTTCTGAAAAAGCAGGACAAGTGATGACATTCCAGCCCCTTGCCAATGCCAATATCGTGATCCGCCCGTTCGAACCGGCCGATGCCGACGAGTTTGTCCACGCGGCCCACGAATCCATCGAGACGGTCGGCCAATGGATGAGCTGGTGCTCCCCTTCATTTACCCGGGAGAGCGCGCTGGAGTGGTTTGCCAGCTGCGATCAGGATCGTGCGGCGGGACGTGCCTTTGACATGGGCATCTTCTGCGCCACCACCGGCCAGCTTTTGGGTGGCGCAGGTATCAACCAGCTGTCGCCCCATCACCGCTACGGCAATATCGGCTATTGGGTGCGGCAATCCCGCCAAGGCTGCGGCATCGCCCGACAGGCGGTCGCCCTGCTCCGTGACTTTGGCTTTCAGCAGTTGGGCCTATTTCGGCTTGAGATCGTGATGGAAGTTGGCAACAGCGCCAGCGAAGCCGTTGCCATCGCCGCTGGGGCAACCTTTGAGTGCCGGGCAAGGAATCGCATCTTCCTACATGGCCAGCCTCTTGATGCACATATCTATGCTCTTATTCCCGAGTAGCTTAATTCTGTAGTAGAGACACTCTGCACAATTCTGGAGGGTTAATAGTGATAGTCACCACACATGATGTTTACCCTTTACACATA
Source organism: Aeromonas sp. 600886 (assembly GCF_049174935.1). Taxonomy (NCBI): domain Bacteria; kingdom Pseudomonadati; phylum Pseudomonadota; class Gammaproteobacteria; order Aeromonadales; family Aeromonadaceae; genus Aeromonas; species Aeromonas sp. 600886. The sequence goes on from NZ_JAAKUB010000002.1 coordinate 67,699, forward strand.
GTTATTACTTCACTGTTGAAAACGTGGAGTTCATAGCATTTCGTCCAGTCCAAAAAGCTTCATATAAAACCCAATAAGAGTTAAACTAGTCAATAACATAAAAACATATTGCAAGAGATAAAATTGAAAATAAAAAGCATATATATAAACAACTTCAAAGCATATAGAAACACCATGTTTCATGCTGATGAAAGCCTTAACGTAATAACTGGCACAAATAATAGTGGCAAGACGACCATTCTTGAAGCAATTGCATTATGGCATGAATGCTTTTCTCTTCTGTTAATGATGGCAAAGAAGGCTACGCGTGGAACAACTATAAAATCAGGTTATTACCGTCTAGGGAAGAAAGCACAGAATTACTTTGATTATCGGGCTATACATTCTGTACGGAGCTATCGATTTAGTGATATTTTCTATGAGTTGACCATTTCTAATCAAATTGAAATTGGATTGTCATTTTTTGATAATAATGGGACAACCAAAGAAATTTGTTTCAAAATTAGGGGAGCATCTGGCAGTAGTAATTATGAGATAATCCTTAAAGATCATGATGAATTTGATTTTGAGTGGTTCAACAGCTCATTTAAACATCTTCCCGAACCAATTGGCTGCTACTTTGCTCTTCCTATAGCAGTAATTCCAGCATATGAGGAATTTGCAACAAAACCGATCATAAAGAACCGTGTGACATCTCGAGAGTCATCGTCTTACATAAGAAATAGACTTTATCTTCTGTCCAAACAAAAAGAGGCTTTTGAGGCATTCTCAAATGATGTTTCATACATCTTAAACAATAACAAAAATAAAATATACTTTAGTATTGAAAGCGATATAAATAAAGATACAAACATTAATGTCAGTATAAGGATGGGCATTGAGCTAAGTTATAAAGATGTATCTTTGCTAGGAAGTGGAACATTACAAATTATAGGCTTACTTCTGACATGTTATGAGGAAGAAAAAGATCTTAACTTAATACTCTTAGATGAACCGGATTCACACATACATAGAGACATCCAGAAAAGACTTATCCAAACACTACAGAAAAAAACGGCTGCAACACAAATTTTTCTAACAACGCATAATGAAGGGTTAATTCGTTCAACTAATCCTAAGAACATCTTTCATATAGAAGAGAATATTTGTACCTCAGATAAAACTAACATTTACCCAATCATATCAGAAAGTAATACCCAAAGACAAAAAGGAGCTGGCATAGATCATCACTCATCTATAATAAGTAAAATTCACTCAACATCCTCCTTAGATATCATTGGCTTTATTGAAGCAGACCTAATCTTACTTGTTGAAGGTATTGATGACATAAAATATATTAAGAAAATACTTGAAATGTATGAGCTGGATATAAACTGTGCGTTCTGGTCATTCAAGGGAGTTGATTCCTTGCTACAAGAAATAAAACATTTCAAATCATTTCTTGATGGTATTGGCTCTAGTGAACCGTTATGGGACAAATCGAAAATAATTATTGATAGTGATTGTTTAACAAAAGACCAGACAAATAACCTGATTGATAAATTAAAGGAGGAAATCTCCATAGATTGTTTTATATGGGAGAGCTACACTATTGAATCATCAATATTCACCAACAAGCAAAGCTTTACTCATTTTATTACTTCAATGTACAAAAGTGACGAATTCACAGCAGAGTACATTAGCACTATTATTGAGATGTATTGGTCTCAACATATAGCAAGTCACAAGGAACGGCTCTTAAACAAAAAGCACTCAGAAAAAGTTACTGGACAATTGACAGCTAGGTCTAACCACATCAAAAAATCCCTTTTAAAAAACCCATCAAACATAATAAAAATATTCGGTTGTCAAGATACCATGTATTACCATACATATATGACATACTCTATAGAAAAGCTAAATCAATGTGATATTTCACACTCATGCGATAAAGATGACTTTAAGGATATTATCTCTGGAATTATTTCCTGTATTTCATTAGAACCATCCTACATAGAAGATTACTTTTATTTTTCCCTAGATAAAATGTTCTCTAATGGGGCTGTTGGTTTTCCAGAAATACATAGATTTGCTCGCTTTTTGAACGAGCGCGGTCGAATGCATCAAAAATAATAAAGGCTATCAACTCATTCGGTCTGCCGAACTTTGCTATTCATTCCGGCCCTTACTCCAAACCAGCCATTGCTGATTGGATCTCGTATGTTGGGCTTCGCTACGCTCAGCGCCAACCTACCACAGATGTAGGTTGTGGCTGAGCTTGCGAAGCCCAACGTTTACCGCGAATAGCTATTGAGTTTCGGCATCACACTCCCCGATCTGCGTATGGCAAAGTGAAATCACCCTCTATCTCCCCAAAAACGGCTCCCAGTCCTTGAACACCGGCTGCAACCCGGCCTGCCGCACAGCGGCGGCCACCTCCCCCACCGGGCGGTCGTCGTGGATGGCGAACTGCTCCAGCTCCTCGGCATCTCCCTCGGCATAGCCCCCCGGCTGGGTGCGCGACTCGGCCGACATCTGGGTAATGCCAAGGCGCACCGCGCCGTTGCGAAACGCGGCCGACTCGCGGGTCGAGAGCGACAAGTCCAGCGTCGGTGAGAAGAGGCGCCAGGCGCAGATAAGTTGGGCCAATTGGCGATCCGACATGACCACGGAAGGCTCCAGCCCACCGGTGCAGGGGCGCAGGCGCGGGAAGGAGAGCGAGTAGCGGCTCTGCCAGTGGTGGCGCTCAAGCCAGCTCAGATGCTCGGCGACAAAGTAGCTGTCGGCGCGCCAGTCCGAGGAGAGGCCGATCAGCGCCCCCAACCCGATTTTGTCGATACCGGCGCGGCCCAGCCGATCCGGCGTGGCGAGGCGCCATGCGATATCCCGCTTGTTGCCACGCAGATGGTGGCGGGCGTAGGTGGGGGCGTGGTAGGTCTCCTGATAAACCATGACGGCATCGAGGCCGAGGCTCTTCAGTTCGGCATAGTCAGCCTGCGAGAGGGGCTGAACCTCCATCCCCACCGTGCTGAAGTGGCGGCGGATGATGGGCATCACCTCGCGAAAATAGGCGAGCCCCACCTTGTGCTCGTGCTCGCCGGTCACCAGCAGCACGCTGTCAAAACCGCGCGCCTTGATGGCCAGACACTCGCGCTCAATCTCCTCTGTATTCAAGGTCTTGCGCTTGAGGCGGTTGCTCATGGAGAAGCCGCAGTAGGTGCAGTCGTTGGCGCAGAGGTTCGACAGATAGAGCGGCACATAGAAGCCGATGGTGTTGCCAAAGCGCTGGCGGGTCAGCCGCTCGGCCTCGGCCGCCATCTGCGGTAGATAGACTTCGGCGGCAGGGGAGATCAGCGCCATAAAATCGCCCAGAGTGCGGCGCGGAGCACTCAGGGCGCGGGCCACATCGGCGGCAGTTTTGGCGCGGATCTGCATGCCGATATCGTCCCACTCAAGTTCGAACCAGCGGTCGAGAAAGGAAGGCTCCTTAGCCCTCCCCCCCGGCGCCCTCACCCCCAGCCCCTCTCCCAGAGGGAGAGGGAGGCAAACCTCTGGCTGCCCTTGGGGCAAGGGGGAGATGTTCATGGTCGCCCCTGTTTCATGACTCATAACGCCCCCAGAAAATCGGTGAGCGGGCTGGAGGCTTGCGCCTGCAGGGCGCGGGCGCCAAGGCCAGCTTCATAGGCGCTGCGACCGGCGGTGCAGGCCAGTGCAAAGGCGCGGCCCATGGCGACCGGATCGCCGCTCACCGCAATGGCGGTGTTGACCAGCACGGCATCGGCGCCCAGTTCAAAGGCAGCGGCCGCATGGCTCGGTGCACCGATCCCCGCATCCACCACCACAGGCACATTGGCCTGCTCGACGATGATGGAGAGAAACTCCCGGGTCACCAGCCCCTGATTGGAGCCGATGGGCGCACCGAGCGGCATCACGGCGGCGCAGCCCACCTCTTCCAGCCGCTTGCAGAGCACGGGGTCGGCGCCGCAGTAGGGCAGCACCACAAAGCCCTCTCTCACCAGCAGCTCGGCGGCTTTCAGCGTCTCGATGGGATCGGGCAGCAGATAGCGCGGGTCGGGGTGGATCTCCAGCTTCAGCCAGTTCGTCCCCAGCGCCTCGCGGGCGAGGTGGGCGGCAAACACTGCCTCGGCGGCGGTCTTGGCGCCAGAGGTGTTGGGCAGCAGCTTGACCCCGAGTTGCAGCAAGGGGCTCAGGATATCGTCGTGGGCCTTGCCCGGTTCGAGCCGCTTGATGGCCATGGTGACCAGCCGGGAGCCACTCGCCTCGATGGCGGCGGCCATCAGATCCGGGCGGGCAAACTTGCCGGTGCCGGTAAAGAGGCGCGATGAGAAGGTGTGATCGGCAATTTTCAGCATGTCAGCCTCCCGCAATGGCGGTGAAAAGGTGAAGTTCGTCTCCGTCATTGAGACGGGTCTCGGCCCAGCGGCCTCGGGGTAGCACGGTGCCGTTAAGGGCCACCGCTACCCCCTGTGGATTAACGTCTTGCGCCGCCAGCAGGTCGGCCACGCTCTGCCCTGCCGTCAGCGGCTGCGCTTTATCGTTGAGTCGGATGGTGAGGGTCATGGGGTGATCTCCTTATCGTGTGTCGGGCATCGGCGCTGCCCGCAAACCGGGCAATCGGGGTCGGGAGCCAGAGTGAGGGTCTGCCACTGATGGGCCAGCGCATCGAAACGGCGCAGGGTGCCGGCAACCGGGCTCGGCAGACCGAGCAACACTTTCAGTGCCTCCAGCGCCTGCAAGGAGCCCATTACCCCGACCAGCGGGCCAGTGACGCCACTGGTCTCGCAGCTCTGGGAGAGCGTGGTATCCAGCGGATAGAGGCAGGCGTAGCAGGCGTGATCCGTGCTGGTACGCGCCATCAGCTGCCCCTGCCAACCCACTGCGGCGGCGGAGATCCAGGGCTTGTCCTGAGCCACGCAGGCGGCGTTGATGGCCTGGCGGGTGGCGAGGTTGTCGCAGCAGTCGATCACCAGATCCACCTCGGCCACAAACTCCGGCAGGCTGGCAGCATCGAGCCGCTGGTTGATGGCAATCAGCTCCACCAGCGGGTTGTGGGCGGCCAAGCGCTCGCGGGCCAGCTCCGCCTTGGAGTGGTTGACCGCCTCGCTATCGAACAGGATCTGGCGCGGCAGATTGCTGGAATCGACCGTATCGCCATCGGCCAGCCACAAGGTGCCCACACCGGCGCCAGCCAGATAGAGGGCCAGCGGCGAGCCGAGCCCGCCGAGACCGACGATCAGCACGGACTTATCTTTCAGCCGTGCCTGACCCGCCTCCCCCACTTCCGCCAGCATCAGCTGGCGGCCGTATCTCAAATACTCTTTGTCACCAAGAGAAGCAGCATCAGAGCGCATGTTCTGCCTCCCGTATAACGGTGGCCGAGCGTGGCTCATCCCCCGCCCCCACGGCCGCGAGCAGCCGCTCGGTCGCCCCCTGCCAGTCGTCGCTGGCAGTGATGGCCGAGACCAGCGCGATACTGCCGACCCCGCTTGCCTTGACCGCCGCCACCCGCTCCTCGCTGATGCCGCCGATGGCCACCGTCGGCCAGTCCGCCATCAGGGCGCGGTAGCGGTGCAACCGCACCAGCCCCTGCGGATGCGAAGGCATCGCCTTGGTATTGGTCGGGAAGATATGGCCGAGCGCTATGTAGGAGGGGGCCAGCTCGCGGGCCCGCATCAGCTCGAAGTAGCCATGGGTGGAGATGCCAAGGCGCAGCCCGGCGGCCTGAATAGCGGCGAGATCGGCTGTCTCCATATCCTCCTGCCCCAGATGCACGCCCCAGGCACCCGCCTCAATGGCCTGCTGCCAGTAGTCGTTGATAAAGAGCCGCGCCCCATGGCGGTGACCAAGCGCTACCGCATCGCGAATGGCCGGTGCCACCTGAGCGGCGGGCAGATTCTTGATCCGCAGCTGGATGGTCTTGACCCCCTGCCCCAGCAGGCGGCGCAGCCACTTGACCGAATCGACCACCGGATAGAGGCCGAGGTTATGTTCGGTCGGCGCGAAGGGGCCCTGCGGCAGGCGGGCGCGGCTTGTTTCATAAAGTCCGAAACGGCGATCGAGGGTTGAACCTGCCAGCACGGCGCGGGGGAAGTGGGCAAGGTCGGCTGGCCAGCCGAGATGGGCGATGGGGCCCGGGCCTGCACCCACCCCCTGCGCCGCCGCCAACCCCTGTTGCAGGTAGGCACGAGCAAGGGTGATGGCATCTTCCATCGGATAATCCTGCGCCACCACGGCGGCGATGGCGCTGGCGTAGCAGCAGCCGGTGCCATGGCCGTGGCGGGTGTCGAGGCGCGGCGCCGCGAGCCAGAATTCGCGGGTCTCATCCTGGTAGTAGTCGAGGCAGAGATCGCCGCTCCACTCCAGATGCCCCCCCTTGACCAGCACGGCGCGGGCGCCGAGTTCACGCAGGCGGCGGGCGGCAAGGCGCACCAGTTCGGGGCTGCTGACCGGCAGTCCGGTCAGGGCTTCCAGCTCGGGGCCGTTGGGGGTAATAAGCGACAGACGTGGCAGCAGCTGCTCGCGCACCGCCTCCAGCATATTAGGCTCCGCCATCGGGGTGCCGGTGCTGGCGATGGCCACCGGGTCGTAGACCACGAAGGGAGCCTCGATGGCAGCCAGTCGGCGGGCCAGCACCTCAACGTGAAGCCGGGTCGGCAGCAGGCCAATCTTGATGGCTGCGGGCGGCAGATCGACGCCAAGGGCGTCGATCTGGGCGGTGAAGGTCTGCATCAGCACGGGGTCGACCATCTTCACCGCCACCGAGTTCTGGGCGGTAATGGCGGAGATGACCGAGCAGCCGTGCACGCCGAGGTCGTGCAATGTGTGCAAGTCGGCCTGAATGCCGGCGCCGCCGCCGGAGTCGGAACCGGCTATGGTCCAGACTCTCATTTTGAGATCACAACCCAAGGGTCGCGAGTCGGTCACGGGCGACAGGTCGGCGGGGCTGACAGCCCCGCTTGCGCTGATCACGCCTCCTCCCCTGCGGCCTGTTTCAGCGCAGCTGCCTGATGGTAGATCTCGCCGCCAGTCTCCTTGAAGGTCTCCGCCATGCGGGCCATGCCGCTCTCCACCTGAGCCACTACCTGCTCCTGCTGACCATCCATACCGACCAGCTTGATTTCCACGGCCTCAAGCTTTGCTGCGTAGTCGCGCACGTCCTGAGTGATCTTCATGGAGCAGAACTTGGGCCCGCACATGGAGCAGAAGTGAGCCACCTTGCCGGACTCCTGCGGCAGGGTCTCGTCGTGATAGGCGCGGGCGGTGTCGGGGTCGAGGGCCAGATTGAACTGATCCTCCCAGCGGAACTCGAAGCGCGCCTTGGACATGGCGTTGTCGCGGATCTGGGCGCCCGGGTGGCCCTTGGCAAGATCGGCGGCGTGGGCTGCGATCTTGTAGGTAATCAGCCCCTGCTTCACATCCTCCTTGTTGGGCAGCCCCAGATGCTCCTTGGGGGTGACGTAGCAGAGCATGGCGCAGCCGTACCAGCCGATGAGCGCGGCACCGATGCCGGAGGTGAAGTGATCGTAACCGGGGGCGATGTCGGTGGTGAGCGGGCCCAGCGTATAGAACGGCGCCTCGTGGCAGTGATCCAGCTGCTCGGTCATGTTGCGCTCGATCATGTGCATCGGCACATGACCCGGCCCCTCGATCATCACCTGCACGTCGTACTCCCACGCGATCTTGGTCAGCTCGCCCAGGGTGCGCAGCTCGGCGAACTGGGCCTCGTCGTTGGCATCATAGACGGAGCCCGGACGCAGACCATCGCCCAGCGACAGGGCCACATCATAGGCGGCGCAGATCTCGCAAATTTCTCGGAAGTGCTGGTAGAGGAAGTTCTCTTTATGGTGGGAGAGGCACCACTTGGCCATGATGCTGCCGCCGCGCGACACGATGCCGGTGAGGCGCTTGGCGGTCATCGGCACGAAGCGCAGCAAGACACCGGCGTGGATGGTGAAGTAGTCCACCCCCTGCTCGGCCTGCTCCAGCAGGGTGTCGCGGAACAGCTCCCAGGTGAGGTCTTCGGCGATGCCGTTGGTCTTTTCCAGCGCCTGATAGATGGGCACGGTACCGATGGGCACCGGGCTGTTGCGCAGGATCCACTCGCGGGTCTCGTGGATGTAGCGGCCGGTGGAGAGATCCATGACGGTGTCCGCGCCCCAGCGGGTTGACCAGACCAGCTTCTCCACCTCCTCTTCAATGCTGGAGGTGACCGCCGAGTTGCCGATGTTGGCGTTGATCTTCACCAGAAAATTGCGGCCGATGATCATCGGCTCCGCTTCCGGGTGGTTGATGTTGCTGGGGATGATGGCGCGACCGGCGGCCACCTCATCACGGACAAATTCGGGGGTGATGTTCTGGGGCAGGCGGGCACCGAAATCGCGGCCCGGATGCTGGGTGCGCAGGAGCTCGGAGCGCACCCGCTCACGGCCCATGTTTTCGCGAATGGCGATAAATTCCATCTCGGGAGTGACGATGCCGGCACGAGCATAGTGCAGCTGGGTAACCCGACGACCCGGCTTGGCGCGGCGCGGTTTCGGCAGATGCTCGAAGCGCAGGTGATCCAGCCCCTCATCGGCCAGCCGCTCCTGAGTAAAGGTGGAGCTGAGCCCCGGCAGTTCGTCGGTATCATCACGCTCCAGCACCCAGTTCTCCCGCAGGCGCGGCAAGCCGCGGCGCACATCGATGGCGACCCCCTCCTCCCCGTAACGGCCCGAGGTGTCGTAGACCGGCACCGGCTCGTTGGGTTCAAACTTGGGATCGTCTTTGGTGCCGCCGACGAAGGTGTCGGCCAGCTGGATCTCCCGCAGCGGGACACGGATATCTGCGCGGGAGCCTTCGATAAAGATGCGGCGGGAGTTGGGGTGAGCCATCCCCTTGAGGCTGTCGATAAAGGCCTGGGCGCTGGAGCGCTGCTCGCGGCGGCTGGATTTGGCGATATCAGATACGGAAGTAGACATAGCAAAACTCACATTAACTGGTTGAAGTTATGGGTGTTTGCTTGTCTGGAGTTCGAGGAGAAGATGAACTTGCGGCGGGGTGTTTATCTCGGGAGGGAGTGCGCGCGGGATGGATCTCCGCGCTGCTGTTCTGCCGCTTCCCGCTCTCTGCATGCTGTGGGCAAGGCGCCCCACGAGCTGGACAACCGGACGGGACAGACTCCCTCCTGTGCGCCCTGACCCATCAAGAGTGATCCCTTCGATGAGCGGAAGAGGCTTGTTCCTCCCCCGGCGCGGTAACCCGCAAGTTACCCTTGTTCCCTTCGCAGGTTTTAACCTGATCAGGTTCCACGGATCCCGAATTAACGGTCTCAGCTTCGCGTCGTTCGACGGTCAGCACTCCGACAAGATGGCGCCAGTATAAGGGGGAAAATTTAAAGCACAAGCCGTTAACAATCTGGCCAACACACCTCTTTCAACAAATGAGTGAACAATGCCTCGCTCACGGGGCCACCCCAAACAGAGGTCAAACCTGCGTTGGCATCCCCTTGGCAAGCCACAGATTCCCGCTGTGATCATGCAGGGACAAGAGGAAAAAAGAGGGAAAATCGAGGGGCGCAGGCAAGTGCATCGTCTTGCGCAGAGCAGAAACAGGCCCCTATGAAAGGGGCCTGCGAGGGAGGTTATTGAACCGGAACTATGGTCAGGGATACATTGCCAAACCCTTCGTTGGCAAGGGCCTCGCTATCCAGATCCACACCGGTAAGCGCCACCTCATCGGCAGAGGCACTGCGCAACTGGGCAGAGGCCGCGGAACGGGTCTGGGGCTGACCAATCTCGATATCGCCGGCAAACTGGCTCTCGGCATAGAAGTCACCGGTCACCGCCGAACGGATCGGGCGCAGCACACGACCCAGGTTATTCTGCATGGTCGACAAACCATACTCGCTGATGGTCCAGTTCCAGTCCCACCACTTCACTTCACCCGGGATATAACGCTTGTCCCACTGGTAGCGAATGCTGCTCGCCTTGTCGCGGAACGGGCCGACGGCAAAGGTGTGCTCCCAGGTCGGACGATTCTCAGGATGGGTATACCAGGCATTGCCGCCCCAACGCAGGAAGCCCTTCATGGTCAGGTCATAATTGACCTCGGCCTTGAACTCGTAGGGGTAGGAGATGTTGGACTTGTAGAGGGCAACCCGCACCGGCAGGCTGGAGTGAGGCGGCACCGTGGGGCGCGCTTCAACCGAGACGGTCTCGGTCGTCGAGCCCCCTTTCTGGGAGGCCCAGCTCTGGCTCGCTGCAATCTCGATGGCCAGTTCGGTTTCCCCCACCAACGGCCACTGAAACTTGTTCTTGGTGGTCACCTTCTCGCTCAGGCTGTAGGTGTCGGTCTTCGACCAGTTGGTGGCCTTGTCGTACTTCAGGGTCACCACCACCTGCTGAGGCAGATCCGTGTAGTTGGTCGCATTGGCCGTGATGGTCTTGACCAGCTGCTTGCCGCTCTCGGTGACCTGACCATGGCTGAAGGAGTCGGGTTCCAGGGTATATGAGAAGTTGCTTACCTTGATGGAGCTCTTCTCCCCACAACGATATCCGGAGCAGCCGCCGTCATTATTTCCCTTTATCAGCCAGCCATCGCCAACCCGGGTAACATCCATATCTTCTCCGACATAGGGGCTATGATTTCCACCCACCCAGGCGTATCCCAAATAATGGGCGAGATAACTGACTGGCTTGATAAAATAATCATTGTCGTGGACAAGCCGCCATTGCACATCGACCTCATCACCCGCCGGAATATTCCAGTCAGAGAGTGTTGGTATTTCTCCGGAAACCGGTGAATTGGGATAACACCAGGTTTCTCCGGCAGTGCCCTGTTTGATTTCGCCATTATATCCCGGCCCCATAATCACCCAGCGATCCGCCAGCCCGGTGATCTGCCACTGCCCCATGCGGCTGACCAGATTACCCTTGATACTCATGGCTTCATCGCGGGTCAGAGGACGGTAACCACTGGCACAGACGCCCGTGCCAAGACCCGCCCACTTGACCTGATCAGGGTAGACAGGTTCAGCCGCCTGCACCTGAGCGAGCATCAATGAAGACGCCAAAAACGCCAGATTGGCGGTAATTATTCTATTCATCATTTATCCCTCTTTCAGACATACGATAATTGTTATTGTGTAGAAATATCCTTTTTCATTTGACAGGTATGGACTCCGACAAAACCTGACACAAATAAAATAAACCACCAAAAAACATCCATGACAAACAAAATAATGGTGATACTGGAAAATAATTAGAGCGATGACTTTATTGAGGAATAAATCATAAATATTGTGACAGTCATTATTTAATGCCTGCCACAATATGGTGAAACCATATTAAATAAGAAGATGCTGAATTACTCTTCCGGATTGATCACTTCAATTCCCTGCAATATTCCATCCGACGAACGGATCAATACCAGCTCGCTCCCGGCATGCAGATCGGCGGCCGAGCCGTTGACCCAGCGCACCTGCGGATTGAGTGGCACAGTGCCCAGGGTGGCCAGCGTGAGCTGCCGGTCATCGAAGGATTGCAGGCGATCTTGCGCCCGCTGCCAGGGCTGATTGGCCAGCGGAGCTCTGGCGGCCAGCTGCTCAATCCGGGTGGCAACGCCATCGGTGACCAGCAGGGCGAGCTGGTCGCCGGGTTTGAGTGGCTGTGGCCAAATCTCCCCCTGCCGCCAGACGGCGGCACTGCCCTGCTCCACCTCGGCCCCCTGAAATTGCAGGCGGATGCCGTCGCTGTGCTCCAGCTCCACCAGCCACAATTCATCGGCTCCCGCCTGCGCTGCCCAGAGCGGCACACCCAGCATCCATGCACACCACTTTCTCGATTGTTCCATCTTCGTTCGTCCCTGAACAAAAAGCCCATGCTGGACAAGCATGGGCTTCATTCGGGAGCATTTCTAATCGGAACGCAGAGATCGGATCAGTCATCCTCGCGGCAGCGGCTCAGGCGCATGCCGTCAAACTTGCACTCCAGCTCCAGCCAGCGCCCTTCGAACGGCGCCAGACTGTTGTCCGAGGTGGTGTAGCCCCAGATCCGCCCCCCTTCCACCGGCCCCTCCAGATCCATCTCGTCCTTGTCATCTTCGTCGAGGGCTTCGACCTTGCGTACATAACGCACGCCGTTCTCCACCACCCCCTTCATCTCGACCCAGGTGCCGCCGAGATCATCCTCGTTGAGCCAATCCTTGAAGCGGGTCTGGTCGTCGATCACGAACGGCATGCCGTTGACCATCAACTGGCCAAGCTGCCAGGTGGTGCGGCCGGTCAGTTTGAATTCGGTCGCCTGTGCGGTGCCAAGTGGCAACAAAATCAGCAGCAGGAGGGCGCAGAGAGACTTCTTCATCAGGGATCCTCGGGGTTACACTGGCAAACAGGATGCCGAATCCGGTGTGAAAAGAGCGTGAAACGCTCGCCAACCAGGAGAGCAAAGCATGAAGATTTTGGTAGTGGAAGACAATCCTCAGGTGGCGGAAACCATCATGGATTATCTGGAGCTGGCCGGTCACCGCCTTGATTGTGCCTATCACGGTCAGGCGGCGCTGCAACTGCTGGAGGAGCAGCGTTTTGACGTCATCATCATGGATGTGATGATGCCGCGCCTCGATGGCCTCAGCACGGTGGCGCGCCTGCGCGAGCAGGGGATTGCCACTCCCGTGCTGTTTCTCACCGCCCGCGACAGCCTGGAAGACAAGCTGGCGGGCTTCAAGGCTGGAGGGGATGACTATCTGGTCAAGCCGTTCGCCATGGAGGAGCTGGAGGTGCGACTGCAAGCCCTGAGCCTGCGTGGCCCGCGCGGCGATGTGGGGGCCATCAGCTTTGGCGATCTGACGGTCGATGTCGCCAGCGGCCGCGCCACCCGCGCCGGAGAGCCCCTCAAGCTCGGCAAGATCCCGTTCCGGATCCTCGCCCTGCTGGCCCGCCGCGCCCCCGCCATCGTCAGCCGTCAGGAGGTGCTCGACACCGTCTGGGGGGATGAGGAGCCCGACTCCGATGCCCTGCGCAGCCATATCTACGCCCTGCGCAACGCGCTCGACAAACCCTTCCCCACCCCCATGCTGGAGACCCTCCACGGCCAGGGCTACCGACTGGTGAGCGCATGAGCCTGCCGAGCCTGCGTCGCCGCCTGATCATGGCGCTCGGCGGCGCCGGGGTGGTGCTGCTGATCCTGCTCTCCGGCCTGATGCTGGTGGCCGAGGACAAGATGGAAGAGCTGAGCCTGCGCCACTGGCTGGAAGCCGAAGTAACCCGCTACAGCGATGACTGGCTGCGACTCGGCCCGGCGGCCGCCGCCCCGAGCCCCAGACAGTTCTCCAGCTACTGGACCGAGGCGGGACGCCTGCCGAAGTGGCTGAAGCGCTACCAGACACCCGGCTTTTTCGAGCATCAGCTGGGCAAGGAGGACAAACACTTTCTGGTGGCCCGTCACCCCTCCGGCGAGGGACTGCTCTATCTGGTCTTCAATGACGACGCCGATGACTACCTGGATCCCTACGAAGACAAGCTGCATCTGGCGACCCGGCTGATCGGGGTGACCCTGCTGCTGGGCTGCCTCGGCTTCGGCATCTGGCTGGTGCGCCATATCACAGGGCCGCTGCAACGGCTGCAACAGAGGGTCGCCCACCTCACCCCGGATCAGGCGGATTTCGAACCCGACGCCCCCTGGCAGGAGCTGCGGGATATCGAGCTGGCGCTGCTGGCTGGCAAGCAGGAGGTGAGCGCAGTGTTTGCTCGCGAGCAGGAGTTCAGTCGCTTCGCCAGCCACGAGCTGCGCACCCCCAACATGGTGATCCAGGGCTCGGCCGCCCTGCTCGGCAAGGTAACAGATCTGCCCGCACCGGCCGCCCGCGCCACCACCCGCATCCGCGCCGCCGCCGACGAGATGGCGCTGCTCACCGAGACCTTCCTGCTGCTGGGCCGCAAGGAGGCGGTGGAGCGGCCACTGCAGCAGGTGACCCCGCTGATCCGTCAGGAGCTGGCCCGCCTCGCTCCGCTGTTGCAGCGGGAGGCCCTCGATATCCGGCTTAATCTGGACGAGAGCAGCGAAGTAAACGCCCCCCTCTCCCTGCTCGCCATTGCCCTCGGCAACCTGCTGAAAAATGCCCTGAGCTATGCCGAAGGACATATCGACATCGAGCTGTGTGGCCCGGTGCTCACCATCAGCAACCCGACGGCGGCGGCGCCGGATCAGATCCTCGGCTACGGCTGTGGCCTCACCATCATTCAGCGCATCTGCGAGAAGCTGGGCTGGCAGATCGATACCCGGCTGAAGGACGGAATTTTCAGCGCCCGGCTGGCAATGATCACTGCCGAACAGTTCCCTCTCCCTTTGGGAGAGGGTTAGGGTGAGGGCGCAGTGGCACCGCCAACCCACCAGCCAGATAGCAACAAGGCGCCCGAGGGCGCCCTGTTTCTATCTGACGGATGCAAGCCCGCGGCTCACTCCGCCGGTTTGTTCTTGCGGCTCGCCTTGAGTTCGAGGAACTCGATGATCTTGCCGGCCACATCCTTGCCCGAGGCGGCTTCCACCCCTTGCAGGCCGGGGGAAGAGTTGACCTCCAGCACCAGCGGGCCACGGGCGCTGCGCAGGATATCCACCCCCGCCACATCCAGTCCCATGATCTTGGCGGCCTGCACCGCGGTGGCGCGCTCTTCCGGGGTGATCTTGATCGCCTCGGCGGTGCCGCCACGGTGCAGGTTGGAGCGAAACTCTCCCGGCTGGGCCTGACGGCGCATGGCGGCAACCACCTTGCCGTTGACCACCAGACAGCGGATATCGGCGCCATTGGCCTCGCGGATATACTCCTGCACCAGAATGTTGTTGTTGGTCTGGATAAAGGCCTCGATCACACTCTCGGCGGCTTTCTGGGTCTCGCAGAGCACCACGCCAATCCCCTGGGTTCCCTCCAGCAGCTTCACCACCAGCGGCGCACCGCCCACCATGGTGATGAGGTCGGGCACGTCGTGGGTGCTGTGGGCATAGCCGGTGATGGGCAGGCCGATGCCATGGCGGGAGAGCAGTTGCATCGCCCGCAGCTTGTCGCGGGAACGGCTGATGGCCACCGAGCTGTTGAGGGCCATGGTGTTCATCATCTCGAACTGGCGCAGCACGGCGGTGCCGTAGGCGGTAATGCTGGCACCGATCCGGGGGATCACGGCGTCATAACTTCCCAGCTCCCCACCCTCGTAGTGAATGGAGGGGTTGTGGGAAGCGATGTTCATATAGCAGCGCAGGGTGTCGAGCACCTCTACCTGATGACCGCGCGCCTGTGCCACCTCGACCAGACGGCGGGTGGAGTAGTTTTTCGGCTCACGGGATAAAATGGCGATCTTCATGACAATTCCGCTAGAAGGCTGTGCCTGGGCAGGATGGGGCGGGAGAGTATAAGGTGCCACAGCGCCAAGACAACGCCAATTGTTTATCCTGACAACAAGACAAACCACACCAAACCGCACGCTACCACATCACTGTGACCAACAGGTTAAACGGCGGCTCTGCGCAGGTTGTTCAACCCAAGCAAGGATGCCGCCGTTTCTCGTTAAAGATCAACCGATGTCACGCGGAAATCAGTTCAAGTTTGGCCCCAACCAGCGCTCGGCCTCGGCCAGCGTCATCCCCTTGCGAACGGCGTAATCTTCCGCCTGATCTTGCTGGATCTGCGCCACCGCGAAGTATTTGCTCTCGGGGTGGGAGAAGTACCAGCCCGACACCGCCGCACCCGGCCACATGGCGTAGGATTCGGTGAGCTGCATGCCGATAGCCTGCTCGACATCCAGCAGCTCCCAGATGCTCCCCTTTTCGGTGTGCTCCGGGCAGGCCGGATAACCGGGGGCCGGGCGGATGCCCTGATAGTTCTCGCGGATCAGCTCCTCGTTGCTGAGGGCCTCGTCGGGAGCATAGCCCCAGTGAACCTTGCGTACCTGTTCGTGCAGATACTCGGCGAAGGCCTCGGCGAGACGGTCACACACCGCCTGGATGAGGATGGCATTGTAGTCATCGTGCTGCGCTTTGTAGGCCTTGGCGATGGCCTCCTCACCGATGCCGCCGGTCACCGCGAAGGCGCCGATCCAGTCGGGCTTGCCGCTCTCTTTCGGCGCCACATAGTCCGCCAGACAGTAGTTGGGGAAGCCCTGCTTCTCGCTCTGCTGGCGCAGGTGATGCAGCACCTTGATGACCTCGGTGCGGGACTCGTCGCTGTAGACCTCGATGCTGTCCCCTACCGCGTTGGCCGGGAACAGGCCGACCACCCCGGCGCAGCGCACGCTCTGATCCTTTTCCAGCTGGTCCAGCATGGCGTTGGCGTCGGCAAACAGCTTGGTCGCTTCCTCGCCGATGATCTCGTCCTCGAGGATGCGCGGATACTTGCCCGCCAGCTCCCAGCTGAGGAAGAACGGCGTCCAGTCGATGTAGGGGCGCAGCACCGAAATGGCCACATCTTCGAACTTCTGCACCCCGAGCTCGTGGGGCTTGGGTGGCTGGTAGCCAACCCAATCCAGCTGATGCCGGTTAGCGCGGGCGTGGGCCAGACTGACCGGGCGGGAGCGCGGCTGCTTGCGGGCATGCTGATCCCGGGCGATCTCGTACTCCTTGTCGATGCGGGCGACAAACGCCTCCTTGAGATCCGGACTAAGCAGGCTCTGGGCCACCCCCACCGCGCGGGAAGCGTTGGAGACATAGACCACTGGCTCCGAGTAGTTCTGTTCGATCTTCACCGCAGTGTGCGCCTTGGAGGTGGTAGCACCACCGATCAGCAGCGGCAGCTTGAAGCCCTGACGCTCCATCTCTTTGGCCACGTGCACCATCTCGTCCAAGGACGGGGTGATGAGACCCGACAACCCGATGATATCGGCGCCGACCTCACGCGCAGTCTTGAGAATGGTCTCGCAGGAGACCATGACCCCGAGGTCGACAATCTCGAAGTTGTTGCACTGCAGCACCACCCCGACGATGTTCTTGCCGATGTCGTGCACGTCCCCTTTCACGGTCGCCAGCACGATTTTGCCGTTGCTGGAGCCGCCCGACTTTTCCGCCTCGATATAGGGCTGCAGATAGGCCACCGCCCGCTTCATCACCCGCGCTGACTTCACCACCTGCGGCAGAAACATCTTGCCCGCGCCGAACAGGTCGCCGACCACGTTCATGCCATCCATCAACGGCCCTTCGATGACGTGCAGCGGCTTCTCGGCGCCAGCGCGCGCCTCTTCGGTATCCTCTTCGATAAAGTCGGTGATCCCCTTGACCAGTGCGTGCTCCAGCCGCTTGCCCACCGGCCAGCTGCGCCACTCCTGATCCCGCGGATCCTCAGCCTGGGCACCGGCACCGCGATACTTCTCGGCGATGGCCAGCAGCTCCTCGGTGGCATTGTCATTGAGGTTGAGCACCACCGCCTCGACCTTCTCTTTCAGCTCCGCCGGAATGTCTTCATAGATGGCGAGCTGACCGGCGTTGACGATCCCCATGTCCATGCCGTTCTTGATGGCGTGGTAGAGGAAGACGGCGTGAATGGCTTCGCGCACCGGCTCGTTGCCGCGAAACGAAAACGAGACGTTGGAGACGCCGCCGGAGATCATGGCGTGGGGCAGGTGCGTCTTGATGTCCTTCACCGCCTCGATGAAGTCCACCGCGTAGTTGTTGTGCTCGTCGATGCCGGTCGCTACCGCGAAGATGTTGGGGTCGAAGATGATGTCTTCCGGCGGGAAACCGACCTGATCCACCAGGATCCGGTAGGCACGCTGGCAGATCTCGAACTTGCGGGCGCGGGTATCGGCCTGCCCCGCTTCATCGAACGCCATCACGATGACGGCGGCGCCGTAGCGGCGCAGCAGTTTCGCCTGCTGAATGAACTTCTCCTCCCCCTCTTTCATGGAGATGGAGTTGACCACCGGCTTGCCCTGCACGCACTTGAGGCCCGCTTCCAGCACCTCCCACTTGGAGGAGTCGATCATCACCGGCACCCGGGCGATATCCGGCTCACCGGCGATGAGGTTCAGGAAGCGCACCATGGCCGCTTCGGCGTCCAGCATCCCCTCGTCCATGTTGATGTCGATGATCTGGGCACCGTTCTCTACCTGCTGCTTGGCAACGTCGAGCGCCTCGTCGTAGAGCCCCTCTTTGATCAGCCGCTTGAACTTGGCCGAACCGGTGACGTTGGTGCGCTCCCCCACGTTCACGAACATGGATTCAGGGGTGATGATAAGGGGCTCGAGGCCCGACAACCGGCAGGCCACCGGCAGCTCGGGCAGCACACGCGGCTTGATGCCCGCCACGGCATCGGCCATGGCGCGGATATGAGTCGGGGTGGTGCCGCAGCAACCGCCGACCAGGTTGAGGAAGCCGCTCTGGGCCCACTCGCGGATATGCTCCGCCATCTCGACGGCATCGAGATCGTACTCGCCGAACGCATTGGGCAGACCGGCGTTGGGGTGGGCGCTGACGCAGGATTCGCTGATGCGCGACAACTCCTCCACATACTGGCGCAGCTCGTCCGGGCCCAGCGCACAGTTGAGGCCGAACGACACCGGTTTGACGTGGCGCAACGAATGGTAGAAGGCTTCGGTGGTCTGGCCGGAAAGGGTACGGCCGGAGGCATCGGTAATGGTGCCGGAGATCATCACCGGCAGGCTGTAGCCCAGCGCCTCGAACACCCCTTCCACCGCGAAGGCGGCCGCCTTGGCGTTGAGGGTATCGAAGATGGTCTCGATCAGGATGATATCGGCGCCGCCCTCGATCAGGGCATGGGTCGATTCGGTGTAGGCCGCCACCAGCTGGTCATAGGTGACGTTACGCTTGCCGGGATCGTTCACATCCGGCGAGATGGAGGCGGTACGGTTGGTGGGGCCCAACACCCCTGCCACGAAACGCGGCTTGGCGGGATCTTTTGCCGTCCACTCGTCTGCCACGGCGCGGGCCAGACGGGCGGCTTCACGGTTGATCTCGGCCGAGAATTCTTCCATCTCGTAATCGGCCATGGCGATGCGAGTGGCGTTGAAGGTGTTGGTCTCGAGAATGTCGGCCCCGGCAGCGCAATACTGCTCGTGGATCTCGCGGATCACCGCCGGACGGGTCAGCACCAGCAGATCGTTGTTGCCCTTGATATCGGTATGCCAGTCGGCAAACCGCTCACCCCGATAATCCGCCTCCCCGAGTTTGTAGCCCTGGATCATGGTACCCATGGCCCCGTCGATGATCAGGATCCGCTCCCTGAGGCAGGCTTCCAGCTTCTTTGTTACGTCCGACTGCTTGCTCGGCTCTCTGCTCGACATTACGTTCGACACCGCGTGTTCCTCTTACATCCATGCAACTGCGTAAACAGCATCCTAACAGCAAACAAATAAAATGGAAATCTAGCCGTCTATCAGTCCAAATGCGCCACCATATACTCATTTATGGGTAATGAGTAACATAGGGCCCGAGAGTAACCTATGCCCGTCCTGCATAGGGATACGTGCTTGCTGTCTACCAATGAGAAAAAAATAACTATGAGCGTCTACTACACACTCTGTTTTCTGGCAGCGTTGGCGATTTTTATCGCCTTTGCCAACCAGTATGTTGTGAAGATCCAGACCACCATCGCCATTACTGCGGGCTCCATGCTGATCTCCGCACTGCTGGTGCTGTTTGGCAAACTGGGCTGGTTCAACCTGGAACCTCTTGCCGTCAAGACCATGGAGAGCATCGACTTCCAGAACTTCCTGCTGAAGGGGATTCTGGGCTTCCTGCTGTTCGCCGGTGGCCTCGGCATCAACCTCAAGGCGCTGCGTAGCCAGAAGTGGGAGATCACCATTCTGGCCATCATTGCCACCCTGCTCTCCACCTTCCTCATCGGCTACGGCTTCTGGTTTATCGCCAAGCTGCTGGGCTGGGAGTTGCCGCTGGTCTACTGCATGCTGTTCGGCGCGCTGATCTCCCCCACTGACCCGATTGCCGTACTGGCCATCGTCAAGAAGATGAAAGCGCCACCCCAGATCGCCATCCAGATCGAAGGGGAATCCCTGTTCAACGACGGTGTCGGCCTCGTCATCTTCGCTACCGTGTTTGCCGTCGCCTTTGGCGGTGTCGAGCCCACCTTCGGTAGCGTGGCCGGTCTGTTCCTGCACGAAGCTCTCGGTGGCATCCTGTTCGGCGCCGTGCTGGGCCTTATCGCCCACGTGATGATCAGCGCCACCGATGACGGTTCATTGGAGCTGCTGCTGACCCTCTGTATCCCGACCGCCGGCTTTGCCTTTGCCAACATGATCGGCGTCTCCGGCGCACTGGCCATGGTGGTCACCGGCATCATGATCGGCAACTGGACCCGTCACTCCGGCTTCTCCGAGCAGAGCAGCCATCACCTGGATCATTTCTGGGAGTTGATGGACCAGTTCCTCAACGCCCTGCTGTTCCTGCTGATCGGTCTGGCGCTGGTACTGCTGGATCTCGCCTGGCGTGACTGGATCCTGCTGGTCATTGCGGTACCGCTCTGCCTGGGTGCCCGCTTTATCAGCGTGTCGCTGCCCTATGTGGCTTTCCGCCGATTCCGCAATTACAACACCTTCTCGGTACGGATCCTCACTTGGGGTGGCCTGCGCGGTGGTCTGGCCATGGCGATGGCGCTGGCACTCCCCTCCGGCGTCATGATGATCCCGGAACATGGCGTCGACCTGCGGGAGGTCATCCTGGTGATGACCTACTCGGTGGTGATGTTCTCCATCGTGGTGCAAGGCATGACCATCACCCCGATGATCACGGCCGCCAAGAAGGCCTGTGGCGACTACTGAGTCGGCCCACTGTGCTGGTTGCAGAATGAGAGAGGGCTCCCGTCGGGAGCCCTCTTTTTATGGCGGATAGATGCGAATATTTGCTGCTCATAGCCCCTTGATTACACAGAGGAAAAGCGTACTGACTTCAACATTGGCAAATTATTGTTTGCTTTTTATTCATTTCGAGGAGAGAATGCGCGTCGGCTAGTTAATCAGCCCTGTTTATGTTTATCCTGCAATGCTTCACCTCACGATGAATCCTGCCAGTACCCGCATAACCTTCTTCTGATTTACTCGCCTTGAGAACCGTCAGGCTGTCTGCCTGCGTTGCCCGGCTCTCACGGTGCAGACCCGATCTGCCCACCCAATTTGATTTATGCATCAGCATATTCCTTGAAAGTGCAGACGCCCTTTAACCGGGCTGGGTATTCCTGCGCGCTTGTCGTTCACCCAATCGACCGCGCCCATTGACCTGACATTTGCCAATACAAGGAGCAAACACCTAATTTATATAGAGAAATACCATGATGAAAGCAGTACAAACACACAAGCCCCTGCGTCGCAGCAAGCCCATCAACCTGCCTGTGCAAGAGCACGACAATGATGCGTTTCTGATCCAGTTCAGCACCCGCTTCAGCGGCGGTTTCGCCATCTCCTGTGATGGTATCGCTGGCGAGTTCTCCATCGAAGACCTCAACTGATCCTGCCTGCCCTCCGGCAGCGCCCGATGCAGACAGGCCGCAACTCACGGCGGCCTCTTTGCTTATCCCCCTCCGCCATCATCTGGTGATAGTACACCCCGCATCGTCTCTGCTCCTTCCCTTAGCCTCTTTATCTCATTCGCCTTGCAAACCACCAATGTGCCACTCCGATCACAAATCGCAGTAAAGCGAACCGCAAGAGGTAGCTGACATACCGAGTTGTCGTTATAAGAGAGCCCCTTATCTCCGGAGTATGAACAAGGCAATCAGATGGCCACCATCAGACAGGTCGCAACCCTCGCCAAGGTCTCGACGGCAACCGTCTCAAGAGTGATCAATAACTCTGCCCATGTTGAACCGGCGACCAGGGAACGGGTAGAGAAAGCAATGCGTGCGCTCGACTATCGACGCGACATGGCGGCAGTGGCTCTGGCAAAACGCAGCGGCAATATGCTCGGCCTGTTGACCGGCAATCTGGCCGATCCCTTCTTTGCCAGACTGGCCCGCGGAGTAGAAGCCATCAGCCGGCAGCACGGCTTTCGGTTGATGGTCTGTAGCGGGTCCCATCAAAGCGAGCAGGAGCAGTATGGGCTCGAGTTTCTGATCAATCAGGGCTGCGAAGCCATCGTTGCCCATACCACTCGCCTCTCTGACGAACTGCTGCTCCGTTACGCCTCACACATGCCAGCACTCATTCCCATCAATCGCTATCTGCCCGAGCTGGCTCACCGCAGTGTCTGGCTGGACAACCGGGCAGGCACCCGAGCCGCCGTCGACCATCTGGTGGCTCAAGGTCATCGCCGGATCGGCTTCATCACCTGTGATTTGCCCATCGCCGATCGGCAGCTCCGCCTGGAGGGATATGAGCAAGGAATGGCTCACTATCATCTGGCACTCAAACCACAGTGGGTTATCAGCCAGCCCTTTACCGAGGAGGGGGGCGAACAGGCGGCGGCGCGCTTGCTTGCTGAGTGCCCCGAGGTAACCGCCGTGCTCACTTTCAACGATGTGATGGCGGCAGGCATGATGTCGCACCTGAGAAAATGCGGGCGACGGATCCCTGAAGACCTGTCGATTATCGGGTTCGATGACATCATGCTGGCCCGCTACCTCTACCCGACACTGACCACTCTGCACTACCCCATTGAGACCATGGCCAAACGGGCTGCCGAGCTGGCCATCACCCGACTGCAACAGCAGGACCCGGGCCCGGAGATCCATGAGTTCACCCCTGCACTGGTCATTCGCGAGTCGGTTATCCCCCTGACGCAACCTCCCCTTCTGCGACCATGATCACGTTCCAGAACACCATGTAACCGGTTACATGGCTGGCGTGCAAGGCTCACATTTCCACCAGGCTGCTCGCCCCACAATGGCGCCATGTTCTGAAGCGATGGATCAACTGTGATGAAACAAGAGAGAAAGACCCTGACCCTGGGGCTTGCCACATTACCCATTCTGGTGATGCTGGGGCTCCTGATCGTTGGCTATGTTCTGATGGGATTGCGCATTGAGCCACTGCTCCTGCTGTCCGCCATCTTCACAGCACTGCTCGCCTGCTGGCAGGGATATAGCTGGGACGAGATCATCCAGTCCATCGTCCAGAAGCTGGCCAAGGCGATGCCGGTCATTCTGATCCTGGTCTGTGTGGGTGGATTGATTGGCAGCTGGATGTTCAGCGGCACCATCCCTTACATGGTCTATTGGGGGCTCAAGCTGATCAGCCCGCAATACATTCTCATTGCGGCCTTCTTCATCACCAGTCTGGTCTCGGTCTGTACCGGTACCTCCTGGGGCTCAGCAGGCACCGTCGGGGTAGCCCTGATGGGGGTTGCGCACGGTCTGGATGTTTCGCTGGCAGCGGCAGCCGGGGCCGTGGTGTCAGGCGCCTATTTCGGCGACAAGATCTCTCCTCTCTCCGATTCGACCAACTTCGCCGCCATTGTGGCCGATACCACCCTCTACGCCCATATCCAGCACCTGCTCTGGACCACGCTGCCCAGCTTCCTGCTGGCTGCCGGCGTCTTCTTCGTCGCCGGTTTTTCAGTCATCGGTGAAGAGGTGGCCACACCGGAGAAGGTCATCACCATCCTGTCCACACTGGAGCAGCTCTACCACTTCAATCCTCTCCTGCTGCTGCCCCCGCTGATTGTGCTGTGGGGGGCGATCGCCAAGAAGCCCACTATTCCCTTGATGCTGCTGGCCAGCGCCATCGCCATTATCCTCGGGATTACGTTGCAGGGATTGCCGCTACAGTCCGGTTTCAATGCCCTGATCGACGGCTTCAACCTCACCATGTTCACCCCGCTGGGTCATGACGTCAGCCAGCTGCTCCCCGATATCCCCCGCCTACTCAATCGCGGTGGCATGTTCTCGATGATGAGCACCATTCTGCTGGTCTTCTGCGCCTTCTCCTTTGCCGGTGTACTGACCCTGACGGGGGCGCTCGACCTCATCATCAATCGCCTGCTGACCCTTATTCACTCCACTGGCCAATTGATCGCCTCGACCATTGCCACCACCCTGCTGGTCACCGGTGCCACCAGTGACGGCAAGCTGGCCCTGCTCATCCCGGGCGAGCTGTTTCAGGACGCCTACCGTCGCATGGGGCTGGATACCAAGAACCTCTCCCGCACCATAGAGGATGCGGGCACCGTGATTGAGCCCCTGATCCCATGGACGGCTGCTGGTGTCTATATGGCGGGCACCCTTGGCATCCCGACGCTCGATTACCTCCCCTGGGCCATCCAGTGCTATGCCGCCCTTTTCTTTGCCCTGGGCTACGGCTTTACCGGTATTGGCATCGCCCATGCAGACCGGAAAGAGGTGACAGAGGAGCCGCGGACCATGACAGTGGCGGAGGAGCGATAAGATGCCGGAGCACAACTTTGACCAAGTGATTGATCGCCACAATACCAACTCCATCAAATGGGACTGTATGCCCCAGTACCTTGGCATCGACGGCAGCGATCTGCTACCCATGTGGGTATCCGATTTCGACTTTGCCTGTCCACCAACCGTGCAGCAGGCACTGCAACGGCGGGTCGCCCACGGCGTATTCGGATACAGCGAGCGACGGGATGACTACTTCAGCGCCATACAACAATGGTTTGCCCGGCGCCATCAGATCACCATAGAACGGGAGTGGATCCACTCCGTCGAGGGGGTGATCCCCGGCATCTCGCTGCTACTGCAAATGCTGACACAACCCGGAGAAGGGATTGTGGTCCAGGGCCCCTGTTATGGTTCCTTTGCCAAGATCATCGCGCTAAACGAGCGACGACTGCTAGATAACCCGTTGCTGCGAAAAGGGAATCGCTACGAGATGGATCTGCCGCAGCTGGCACGTCTCTTCATGGTGGAGCACCCCGCCATGATGATCCTCTGCAATCCCCACAACCCGACCGGCAGGAGCTGGACGTTCACCGAGCTCTATGAACTGGCGACCCTGTGCCAGCAGCACGGCGTGACGCTGGTATCAGACGAGATCTGGGCCGATCTGCAACTGGCTGGCCATCGGCATACCTCGGTGCTCTCCCTGCCGCCCCATTTGCTGCCCAACATGGTGGTAGCGACCTCTGCCAGCAAGAGCTTCGGTCTCTCCTCGCTGCGCATCTCCAACTTCATCATCCCGGATCCTGCGCTGCGCCAGCGCTTCAAACAGCGTCTCGATGCCCATGGTCTGGATGTATTCAATGCGCTCTCCATGGAGGCTGCCACTGCGGCCTATCAGCACGGCGAGGCATGGCTAAACGGGCTGCTCGCCTATCTGACAGACAATCGCCACTGGTTTGCCGAGCAGCTGGCAACCCGGTTGCCCCGTCTGCAACTGATGGAGGCCGATGCCACCTATCTGGCCTGGATCGATTGCCGCCAGCTGGAGCTGGATGACGATGAGCTGAAACAGCGGCTTATCGAAGAGGCGAGAGTTGTCCCGTCGATGGGGATCGGCTTTGGCAAAGGGGGGCAGGGCTTTATTCGCCTCAATCTGGGCTGCCCGCGCAGCTATCTGGAACAAGCACTCACCGGACTGGAGCGGCTGGTGTCCAGATGACATCGCAGAGCAGGGGACAACAGGGGTAGAGCATGCAACCCCGCTGTCTCCTGCATACCCCAACTGTGAGTTCACCGGCAGTTTCCCGCTCTGGTGCACCACAAGATGCAATAACGGAACGACCGCCACAGGCAGAGACTCGGAATGGTGATACAAACAGGGTCTCTTCAATCCACCTGATAACGATGCCTGCATGATGACGAAGCTTGAACGCCCCTACTTTTCCAGCGTGCACGAGACCGATGAGGGGCTAAGCAGCCCCCTCTCGCTCTACTCCGTTTATGAGGCGATCGATGTGGAACTGCGGGCTCCCCACGAGATGGCCGGTTACCACTGGCATGGCCAGGTGGAAGTCAACATCCCGTTCGATGGCGATGTGGAGTACACCATGAATGGCCAATCCTTTACCCTGGCGGCAGGGCATGCAGGGTTGTTCTGGGCGGCCATTCCCCATCAGCTGACCCGTATCGGCCACTGCTCGCAAATGGGCCTCATCAATATACCGATCCATCTGTTTCTCTCCTGGCCCATCAATCGGGAGCTGCTGAATCAGGTCACCCATGGCGGCGTACTGCAGTCGCGATCAGCCATGCTGGTGAGCGAGTTTGAACTGACCCGCTGGGTCACGGAGAGCCGGATGGATGACCCTGGCCGTCAGCAACTGGTTGCCGACGAGATCTGCCTGATGTTGCGGCGCCTAGGGCTGGATGGCTGGAGCCGCCTGCTCGCCAACCACAGCAATCAGGGGACGACGACGGGTGCCTCGAAACACTCCCAGTTCCATGTGCAGCAGATGCTCGAATACATTGCCGCCCACCATGATGCCCCGCTCACCACCAGGGAGCTGGCCGATCATGTTGGGTTGCACCCCAACTACGCCATGGGGCTGTTTCAGAAGGTGATGCAGATGAGCATCAAGCAGTACGTCACCGCGATGCGGATCAACCATGCCAGAGCCCTGCTCAGCGATACCGACCGCACCATCCTCGATGTCGCACTGACGGCAGGTTTCAACTCCAGCAGCCGCTTCTATGAGACCTTCCAGCGTTATCTGGGGCTGACACCGAGTCGCTACCGCCAACTGAGTCGGGAACGGGCCAACTCTTCGCAGTAAATTCCCAAATAAAAAAGGGGCTCACGCCCCCCTGACTCAATCTCTCCCCGCTTAGCGGGACGGTACCGATACATTCACTCGTCCACCCGGCGGCACAGTCACCTCGACCGCACTCACAGTGACTCCGTTGAGGCGCTGCATACGCGCCTTGCGCTGCTTGCCATCCACCAGCAGGAATCCGTGGTTGCCCGGGAAGCGGGCCTCCCAGAACAGCGCGCGCGGCCCCGTGTTGCCCAACTTGCTGGCGGTAACGCCCTCATGGCGCAGTGACAACCGGTGGGCCCCGACCGGCAGTTGCTCGATGGCTACCCAGTCGATGAAAGCGGGCAATCGGGGCAGGGTTGCCACCCGGTGCGCGGCCGCATCCGGCTCAACCCCCATCATCCCCTCCACGGTCTGCGACACCAGCGTAAAGGAGATCTCCGGATAGTCGCCATTGGTGCCCTGACTAGGCCGCTCATGGGGGAGATTTCGCTTGGCCAGAATGTAGCGCATCCAGCGCCACGCCTCCTCGTTGCGCTGATAGGGGAAATAGGTATCCGGCAGATAGGTGTAGGCCTCGATGTTGGCGGGTGCCTGTGGTGTCGAGCCGATCCCCTCACCCACCATCTCGCTGATAAAGTCGAGATAGCGGTCATTGCGCGGCCCCGGCTCAGATAGCCGCTTCATCGGAATAAACCAGCTGTTCTCCTTGCCAAAATCGTTGCGCTTGCTGAGATTGCTGTCGAGGATGCGGGCATAGTGGCCCTGCTCATCCCCGGCAACCCGGCTCCACTCCTCGTTGAAGTAGCGCTTCAGCAGCACCGCCTTGCGCTGCCAGACTTGCGCCGCCCGCTTTTCACCGCGAGCCTGTAGCATAGCGGCATAAGCCAGCGTCGCCTGATACTGGGAGCCGATGGCATCGGCTGCCTCTATCGGGTGCTCACCCCGCTCGTTGTAGGTGCAGGATCCCTGGAAAATACCTCCCTTGCCCTCGGCGATCCCGTTGGGGTGCTGCTCATCATGCAGCGCGATGAAGTCGGTCAGCACCTTGCCGTAAAAGGACCACAGCTCGGGATCCTCGATATAGCGGCGATCGCCGCTCCAGAGGTAGGCGTGGTAAGCCTTCTCCACCAACTCGAACTGGGCGGGCACCTCGCGCACGAACCAGCTGTCGTCCTTGTAGTCGATGGTGTGGGGAGAGCCATCAAAGTTGAAGGCCCAGAGGGTATACCACTTGCGCGCGTCGGTGGCATTGCGAGCAAACACCTTGAACATCGAAAAGTTCTCGGCGCGCCAGCCAGCAATCTCGGCACCGGCAACCTGATGGGCAAAGTCGCGTCCGTAAAAGGCCGTGCGATCGTAATAGCCGGCCCAGTAGGAGGGGATGTAGTCATGCAGGCCGGTGCCATCCCCCTCCGGGTGGTACTCGTCCTTGTTGGTGACGCCACGCTGGCCGGTCATGATGAACTGCGCCGTTTTGGCGGCCGCCCAGTTGAATCCTTCCGCCAGTTCGGTGCTGGAAGAGCTGAGATGCACGGCCGGTTGCGATGCAGCCTCCACTCCGGCGGCGACCGCCGGCTGCGCACAGAGGGTAGCGATGCCTGCCGCCATCATGGCGCATGAGAGACGGGCCCGGCGACTCATTGGATATCCCATGTTCAACTCCTTTGATGATGAACGCCGACCCCAAGGTCGGCGTTATAGGTGAAAGAGATCAGCTGGCCGCCGCCTGCGCCTGCTTGGCCTCGATACTTTCGGATTCATATTTGCACATCAGATGATCTACCACCTTGCTCTGGTAGTGGCCGTTGAGCTTGTAGAAGCGGAAGTAAACAAACAGGGTCAGGGCAAAGAAGATGGCCGGCAGCACCACCATGATGGCCTGCATGCCGAAGAGGGTTTCGGCACTCTGCACCGCATTGGGGACATAACCGACCAGAGTCAACATGACACCGATGAAGAAGCCGGCGAAGGCCGAGCCAACCTTGACCACCATGGTCTGCACCGAGTAAGCGATGCTCTCGTTGCGGGTGCCAAGCTTGTACTCGCCATAGTCGACCGTGTCGGCGACCATGATCACCTGTAGCACCCAGAACAGGGCGGTACCTATGTGGAGCAGGATGCCGGAGAGGATGATCAGCGCGACATTCTGGGGAGCAATGAAACCGATATACATCAGCATCAGGCAGCTCGTTATGGGGCAGAGTGAGGCCAACGCCCAGAGCACCCGCCGCGAGATGAAGCGGGCCAGCCGCGGGAAGATCATCAGGGTGATCAGGTTGGCGATGCCCCCGTACATCATGAAGCTGGGAAAGAGGGACTCCTGACCAATCACATAGGTAAAGTAGTAGATGGCGAAGGCGGTGATGGTGTTGTTCGCCACGTTGTAGCAGAGCGCCATAAACAGCACGCTGGTGAGCTGATCGTTGCGGAAAATAAGCTTGACCGAATCCATGATGGTGGTGCGCTGCTGACTGACAGTGGGGGTCGCGGCCGAGCTGTAGCGCTCCTTCACATTGCGCAGGGTGACCAGGGTCGAGACAAGAAAGAAGGCGACCAGGATGAAGGTGAACATCAGAAAACCGTGGGCCTTGTCCCCCTGGCCAAAATAGTCCACTACCTTGAGGCCGATGGCACCGGTAATAAGCCAGGAGAGACTGGCAAAGAAGCGGGGATAGGGAACCAGTGCCTCGCGCTCGTGCTTGTCGATGGTCAACGTTGGCACCAGCGACCAGAAGGGTATATCCATCAGGGTATAGGTCATGCCCCACAGGATGTAGGTGATGGCCACATAGACGAGCAGGGCCGTCCCTTCGAAATAGTGGGCACTGAACACCATCACCAGGGCGATGGAGTTGACCACTGTACCTATCAGTATCCAGGGTTTGAACTTGCCCCAACGGCTGCGGGTATTGTCGACAATCCACCCCATGATGGGGTCATTGACCGCATCCCAAATCCTGGCAATCAGAAAGATGGTGCCGACGAAGGCAGCCGACACCCCCACCACATCCGTGTAATAGAACATCAGGTACATGTAGACGATGCCGATGGCAAAATCCTTGCCGAAGGCCCCGAAGCCATAGCTCAACTTGGTTTTCAGCGAGACGCTCATGGTTTATCTCCTTGGGGGTTAAGCCCCCCGCAGGGGGCTCTTGCTCAGCCGTGAATCCACTCCGGCAACCAGCCGCGGTGGGCTTCAATCAGTTCGTCGATCAGGGCGTAGATCTCGTCCATGCCAAGCACTGCCGCCGTGTGGGGATCGAGCAGGGCTGCATGGTAGATGCTTTCCCGCTTGCGCTCGGTGATCGCCTCGGTGACCAGCGCCTGCACGTTGATGTTGGTGCTCATCAGGGCGGCCAGATGGGTTGGCAGCCGACCGATGGCGGTGGGCTGAATGCCGTTGGCATCCACCAGACAGGGCACCTCCACGCAGCAGCCATCCGGCAGGTTGGTAATGAGGCCGTCGTTTCTGACGTTGCCATAAATGACGCTGGGCTCACCGCTCCAGAGGGAGTTGATGATGACGCTCGCATACTCGTTCGATTCGGGCACCTCGACCCGTTCGGCCTGACGATAGGCAGTGAGGTCATCCTGCCAGCGGGCAATCTGCTCGACGCAGCGCTTGGGATACTCGTCGAGCGGCACCTTGTAGCGCTCGATGAGATCGGGGCGTCCCGGCTTGATGAAGTAGGGGGTGTACTCGGCAAAGTGCTCGGAAGATTCGGTAACGAAGTAGCCAAACTTCTTGAACAGCTCGTAGCGCACCAGATTCTGGCAACGCTGGTTGTGGTGCAGGCCGGGTTTGGGGGCAGTCCCCGCTTCATAGGCAGCCAGCAGCTCGGGATAGAGATTGACGAATTCGCCGCTCTCCAGCTGATGCTCAAGGGTCAAATAGAAGGCCATGTGGTTGATACCGGCACAGCGATAACGCAAGGTCGCCGGATCGATGCCGAGATCACGGGCCAACTCGTGCGCCGTTCCCTGCACCGAGTGGCACAGTCCCACCTGCTTGATATGAGGGAACTGTTGATACATGGCCCAGGTGTTCATCGCCATCGGGTTGACGTAGTTGAGCATGGTTGCATCGGGGCACACCTCGCTCATTACCTCGCACACCCGCCAAAGATGAGGGATGGTGCGCAGTGCCCGCATGATGCCGCCGGGCCCAAGCGTATCGGCAATGGTCTGTTCGAGACCGTGGCGTTTGCACACCTCGAAATCGGTCACGGTACAGGGCTCGTAACCGCCGATCTGGAAAGCAACGATGACAAAGTTGGCCCCTGCCAGCGCAGGTTTCAGCTCGGTATGGCAACTGAGCAGCCCCTTGGCACCGCTGGAATCCATCAGCTTGCGCACCACAATCTGGGACTCTTCAAGCCGCTGTGGATCTATGTCCATCAGGGAGATGTTGGCATTTTTCAGGGCCGGTTTGTGAAACACATCCCCCAGGATGTTCTTCACAAAGATGGTAGAGCCTGCGCCGATAAAGGTGATATTGGGAGTTCTCATGTCCATTGCTCCAATGACGGTGAAACCAGTGTGCCTACTATGCAGGGCTGGTCCCGTCAGGTGCGTCTCGCTTACGGAACAGAGACTCCCAAAAACTCATTTTTGATGGGCTGGCTGACAAGATCTTAGGAAACGGGACACTTGTTCCCGAAAGTGGGACTCCCTTCTCCTGGCATCGACCGGCTCGCAGACAGCCGGAACGTTACTCCGTTACCCCGGATTCGAGCAGCAGGCACTCATCGGCATCTTCGCTCAATTTGACCAGTCGACTGTGCACCAGCCCCAGCTTGGCCAGCAGGCCGATGGATCGCTCGTTGCCCGGAGTGACGATGGCAACTACCTGCCCGATCCCCAACCGGCTTTTGCCATCGGCAAGGGCGGCCTGCGCCGCTTCAATGGCGTAGCCCTGGCCACGATATTGCGGCAGGAAGGCGTAACCGATATCGACCTGCTCCAGGGTATCGCGCTTGATCAGACCGCAGATACCGAGGCTGGCACCGTCATCCTTGCGCTCCACCAGATAGAGCCCGTGACCATAGCGGGCATAGCTGACTGCCGGCCCCTGCTGGATATACTCCTGCGCCTGTTCGAGGGTGTGAATGCCCCGATCACCGATGTAGCGATAGAAGTCACCGTCATTGAGCAGCTCAAGGATGAAGGGGGCGTCGGTGGCGATCATTTCGCGCAGGATCAGGCGGGAGGAGGCAATCATGGCAAGGGCTCTCAAACGGAAAGTGAAGGGCAAAGAGTGCCCCGTCACTCCCGGGCTGGCAAGCCTGTGGCACCATCACTCATACAAAAGGGGCCGCAGTGCGACCCCTGACGAGATGGGAGAAACGGGCTCAGGCGGCCAGCAGTCCGGCATAGCCGTTGCCCTGCTCGCGCAGCGCAGTGAACTGGGCAGCGCAATCGGCCCAGCTCAGCCCCAACGCATCTGCCACCTTGTGGGGCCACTCAGGGGGCGCCTCTTCCCCCACATCGGACTGGGCCGCCAGCACAATGGCCAGATGGATCAACCCGGCCTCGGCGGAAAATACCTTGGCCAGCATGGGATTGTAGTGATACTCCACCGCATTGCTGATGGTATCGGGAAACTTCCAGTAACGAGCCATGGCCGCCCCGACCTGGGCATAGTTGAAGCCAACCACCAGCTCTTCTGCCTTGGCCCGCCCCTTGTGCAGCTCCAGATCGTGAATGTGGTGGACAGTGTTTTCAGGCAGCCCCACGTGCATCACCAGCCGGCCAAGATCGTGCAGCAGAGCGCAGGTAAAAACCTCATCTCCCTTCATCCCTTTCTTCACCGCCAGACGGCGGGCCAGTTCAGCCACGTTGAACACGCTGCCCCAGAAATGTTTGAGATCAATGCCGGGCACGGCCTTGACCGATTCGGTGAGCCCGCAGGCCAGCACCATGTTGCGCACCATCGCCAGTCCAAGCCGCACCGCGGCTTCATTGACGGTGCCGATCTGACGACTGCTGCCGAATTTGGCCGAGTTGGCCAGCCGCAGCAACTTGGCGGAGATGACAGGGTCCTTGTTGATCAACTTGCTGATCTTCAGCAGATCCGGATCCTTTTCATTGAAGGTCTGGATCAAATCGCGCATCACTTCCGGGATCTGGGGCAGTAGCTTGGGCTCGGCCAGCAGGGAATCTATCGTGGGCATAGGCGTGTCCATCCATGTTATCTGTGTTCCAACCTGTTTGCCTTGGCAAACTCTTCCTAATTATGGGTAACAAATGGCCTCCTCATCGGATTGTTTATTCGCTGGCCATTCAAGGTGTTAGTCACATTCAGGCTATACTGGCCGCCACATTCACTGTTGCGGATATCCCATGAACGACACTCAGGAATTTTTTGACGAAGAGACGCTGCTGGAGATGGTGGAGAACCAGCTCAACGATGGTCACCCTCCCCATGTGAAGGCGACCCTGATGCGGCTGGTGATGAAGGGCACCCCGCGGGAAGAGGCGTTGCAATATATCGCCTGCGCCCTAGGGGCCGAGCTGATGGCGATGGAGGCCGATCAGGGCCCCTTCAATCTGACCCGCTACGGCGAATTCCTCGACAGCCTGCCCGAGATGCCGTGGGCTGACTGATAACCGGAGCTGACCAAGGCGCTACGCCTTTGCATGACTCCTTCAAAACAGAAGGGCGGGCGCCAATGGCCCCGCCCTTGTTGTATGGATCCGCTCCGGATCAGAACTGGGAGTTGATGACCACCTCTTCCCCCAGCGCCCCTGCCAACGGCAGTGGTCGATAGCTGGAGTTGGCGGCCCGCAGCAGCCGAATGCCGCGAATGCCGACCTCCTGCGCCGCCTTGATATCACCGTAGAAGAGCGTCATCGGCTTATCCTTGAGCCACTGCACCTTGGTGTTCTGCCCCGCTGGCCACCGGCGAAGATCACCGGATTGAGCTGGTCGGCCGGAATATTCATGGTCTGCTGCAGGATCTGGCTCACGGTCTCGGTCTTGGTGGCTAGCCCCCCATTTTATCCGCCCGGGATAAGCCTCCACCAACCAGGATATGACAAGCCTCTTTTGACCCTAGATATCGGCTGGAAGAGCCAGAGTGGGCTATAACTGCTTAACACCCGCTATTGATATCAAAATCAACGACTCTCTCTGGAGATGCCATGGACGCGCACACTTCCTCTTCCAATACCACAGGTTCGGCCCCTTCCACTCATCATGCCGGGATAGACACCCTCGATCAGGTGCTGGTACGGCTCGAACTCTCGCCAGAGGGGCAGATCCTTGATGCCAACCCGCGATTTCTGAGCCTCATGGGCTACACGCTAGATGAGCTCTCCGGCAAGCACTACGGCATGCTGCTCTCCCCGGACCAGGTGCAATCCGCCACACATGACACCTTTCAGGCCGCACTGCGCAGCGGCTCCTCGCAGGAGGACGAGCTTCACCTGCTGGACAAGCCGGGACGGGATGTCTGGATCCGTGGAGCCTGCAGCCCGGTTCTGGATGACAATGGACAACTATCTCGTATGACTCTGTACGCCATGGATCTGACCGGGCAGAAGCAGCTCACGGCCAGCTTCGAGGGCCAGCTCAATGCGCTGAGCCGGGTCATGGGCAAGGTCGAGTTTTCGCTGGAGGGCACCATACTGGATGCCAATCCACGCTTTCTCGACATAGTGGGTTACCAGCTGGAAGAGCTGAAAGGGCAACACCACAGGCTGCTGGTTGACCCAGACTACGCCCAGTCGGCGGATTACCTCGCCTTCTGGGACACGCTGCGCCGGGGCGAGTTTCTGGCTGGCGAATTCTGCCGCCTGAACAAGCAGGGACAGGAGGTATGGATCCAGGGCTCCTACAACCCCGTGCTGGATCTGAACGGCAAGCCCAGTAAAATCGTCAAGTTTGCCACCGACATCACGGCGCAGGTGGAGCAGCACCGCCAGCTCAAACAGGCGATGGTGGAAGCGGAAGAGGCCGCCAGAGTGCGCGAGGAGCTGCACAAGTCTCTGCAAGAGATGTCGACCCCTGTCACCCCTATCTGGGACGGGATCCTGCTGCTGCCACTGGTTGGGATCATCGACTCCATGCGCACTGCCGACGTGATGAACAAGTCGCTCACCAAGATTGCCGAAACCCGCGCCCGGGTCTTTGTGCTGGATATTGCCGGAGTCGCCACCGTGGACACTGGCGTCGCCAACCAGCTGATCAAGATCACCAAGGCGACCCAGTTTATGGGCTGTGAAGCCATCATCTCGGGAGTCTCCCCCGCCATTGCCCGTACCATGGTGGAGCTGGGGGTGTCGGTCGGTGACGTCCGTACCACGGCGACCCTGAGAGACGCCTTCGAAATAGCGCTCAAACGGGTTGGCTCAGCCCTCTAGGTCGCGGCAATGACCATGCAGCTCAACAACGATCTTGGCATCGCCGATATGGCCGACTGCATAGTAGTCAGCATGCGCCCCGATCTCGGAGACGACGGCATGCAGATGCTGATGCAGGCCCTCTCCCAGCGACTGGTACACGGGCGTCACCATGCAGTCTTGCTCGACTTCTCCGGCGTCATGCTACTGGATCACCATGAATTCAGACAGGTTTGCAAACTTGCCGAGGTGTGCCGTCTGTTGGGTGCCACCTGCCTGCTGGTAGGGCTCAATGCCGGGATCGCCGCATTTCTGGCGCTAGCCGAGGCACAGCCCGGGCCACTGCGCTGCTTCATCGACATGGACGACGCTTTTGCCCATGTCAGCCGCCTCCAGGGCGAGGAGTAAACCGCCATGATACAAGAGCATGCGACCCGGGAGGCCAGCTATCCGCTACGCCACGATATCGATCTGCACCTGGCTGTGATGTCGGTTCGTCGGCTCCCATTTATCGCCAACCTATCCGACGTGGATCGCGCCATGCTCTCCACCGTGGTCTCCGAACTTGGCAGCAATATCCTGAAATACGCCGGGCAGGGGGAGATCACCCTGATGCTCCATCACCCGAAGGGGAGATCCTGCATCGACATCATCGCCCGTGACAAAGGGCCCGGCATATCGGATGTCTATCAGGCCCTGCAGGATCACTACAGCACTTCCGGCACCCTGGGACTGGGACTGCCCGGCGTGCGGCGCATGATGTCAGAGCTCACCATCAGCACACCGCCGGAAGGGGGCACCCTGGTGCAGGCGCGCAAATGGCTGGGTTCTGTACCCTCGGTCCCACGTCTCATCACGCCCACCCAACAATGGGGGCAGGCAGGTCTGACACTGGTCTGGGCTAGCGAAAACAGACCCTGTTATCCGGAAAAGGTCTCCGGCGATCTGGTCTTTATCCGGCCCACATCCGACGGCGTCTTGCTGGTACTGATCGATGTCAGCGGCCACGGCTCCTCGGCCAACAAGCTGGCACTGATACTGCAAGAGGCGCTGCAAAACACCCCTGAACAGGAGCCGGCACCTCTGCTGCAGCTGTTGCACCAACACTGCATCGGTACCCGGGGAGCGGCCGCTGGCATAGCCCTGGTCAACAGTGAACGGGGTGAACTGAGCTACGCCGGCATCGGCAACACCCGCATCTGTCTGCGCGGCCATGACCTCTGGCGCGGTATCTCCCGTGATGGGGTGCTGGGGGAGCGCTTCCCCACCCCCTTGCTGCAACGGCAGCCCATCAAGCCGGGGGATGTGCTGATGCTCTATTCGGATGGCATCAGCGAGTCACTCAACCTGCGTGACGGCGCACTGGATCTGGGGGCTGATCCCGTCATTCTGGCCCGTCAAGTCATAGACCATAGTGGGCGCAGCACCGACGATGCGAGCTGTATTGTGCTGCGGGTACAACCAGAGAAGGAGCGCTAGATGCGGCAGCTGATCGGTGATATCAGGCTCTCTGGCCCGACGGCAGCCCTCACCGCCAGACGCAAGGTGATCCAGGTGCTCACCTGCATCGACAAGAGCCCCACCTTCGTGGCGCCGCTGGCGGGTACCACCTCGGAGCTGGTGCGCCAGCTGACGGCAACCATCGACTCACTGCAACTCCAGCTTTGGCTGGAGAGCAATACGCGGGAGCTGTGGGTCTCCCTCTCGGCCGACGAGCCACTGCAGCACAACGCACCCGGTGCAACCCATGGCAGCATCCGGCTGGTTCCTCATGCTGACACCGCCATCGCTCTGGTATGCCACCTGCCACACTGGCCCGATGACGCTCTGCTGTTGCAGATGCAGCAGCAGTTCGCTGAACCGACCCGGGATGAGCTGTTCGCCGTGATGCAGACCAAGAATCAGGAGCTGGAGCAGGCCTATGAGCTGGCAGAAAGCGCAACCCGGGCCAAAAGCGATTTTCTCGCCAACATGAGCCATGAAATCCGCACCCCGATGAACGCCATTCTGGGTATGGCCCACCTCGCCCTGCAAACACGCCTCGACTCGCAGCAGGCTGATTATCTGGGCAAGATCCAGCGCTCGGCCCATCACCTGCTCGGCATCATCAACGATATCCTCGACTTCTCCAAGATCGAGGCGGGCAAGCTGGATCTGGAGCAGATCGAGTTCGATCTCGACCATGTGCTGGAAAATCTGGCAACCCTGGTGGGCGAGAAGGCCGAAGCCAAAGGCATAGAACTGCTGTTCGAGGTCGATCACCAGCTAGACACCCTGCTCTATGGCGATCCCCTGCGGCTCGGCCAGATCCTGATCAACTACGCCAACAACGCAGTCAAATTCACCGAGCAGGGGGAGATACTGGTCAAGGTCACTTGTCTGGAGAAACGACCGCAAGAGGTGCTGTTGCACTGCTCGGTGCAGGACACGGGGATCGGCATGAGCCAGGAGCAGCAGCAACGGCTGTTCCAGTCTTTCCAGCAGGCGGACAGCTCCACCACCCGCAAATACGGCGGCACCGGCCTCGGGCTCGCCATCTCCCGCGAACTGGCGGCACTGATGGGAGGGGAGGTCGGCGTGCAGAGCGAACCGGGCAAGGGAAGCACTTTCTGGTTTACTGCCCGACTCGGCCGCGGCAGATACCGCTCACGCTATCTGCCAAGTCTGGATCTGCGTGGCCGCCGCATACTGGTGGTCGACGACAGTGCCAGCGCCCGCACCATACTGGCTGCCCTGCTGCGCAGCATGAGTTTCGTGGTCGACACCGCCGAATCGGGTCAGCAAGGGCTGCAGATGATCGCCTGTGCCGAGCAGGAAGGTAACGCCTACGAGGTGGTGCTGCTGGATTGGCACATGCCCGGGCTGGATGGCATAGAGACGGGGCGCCGCCTCATCGCCCGCGGCCTTGGCAAGCGGCTTTATCGGGTCATGGTGACAGGTTATGGGCGGGAAGAGATTTTTCGCGAAGCAGAGGCCGCCGGCTTTGATAGGGTACTGGTCAAACCAGTCTGTGCCTCTGTGTTGTTTGATACCATCATTGGGCTGTTCGGCCAGCAAACCACGGCGACTGCCTTGAAGCCCACCCAGCCTACCCACAACTATCGCTTCGAGGGACTCCGTATACTGCTGGCAGAAGACAACGAGCTGAATCAGCAGGTGGCCATGGAACTGCTGCGAGCGGCGGGCATCGACGTCAGCATTGCTGCCAATGGTGCCATTGCTCTGGAAATGGCTGCGCAACAACCATACGACCTGATCCTGATGGACATGCAGATGCCGGTGATGGATGGACTGACTGCCACCCGTCAGTTGCGCCAGCAAGAGAGCGAAGGGCACCACACTCCGATCCTCGCCATGACGGCCAATGTCATGGCCGGTGACCGGGAACGCTGTCTGGCGGCCGGTATGGATGACCACATCGCCAAGCCCATCGACCCCGACAAGCTTTATGCCGCACTGCAGTGCTGGGCCCCTGCCTTCAGCGTTGAAACCGATGCAATACCCAAGAGCGCACCTTCACCACAGCACCAGCCATTGCAGCCTCAGTTAAGAGCGCTCGGACTCAATGCCGAAGCCGCCCTGCAACGGCTGATGTACAACTGGGGGTGGTATCAGGATCTGCTGCAACGATTTGCCCAACAGGGCACCCGGCCCATGCAGAGCCTGATCGCCGCCCTGCAGAAGAACGACCGGGAGGAGGCCCATCGTCAGGCCCATACCCTCAAGGGGATTACCGCCACTCTGGGCGCCGAACCACTGCGGGGTATCTCGGCCAGGCTGGAGAGTGCACTCTCCCGGGGGGATGACACCACCAGCCTGCTTCCAC
This sequence comes from Aeromonas sp. 600886, assembly GCF_049174935.1. NCBI lineage: Bacteria > Pseudomonadati > Pseudomonadota > Gammaproteobacteria > Aeromonadales > Aeromonadaceae > Aeromonas > Aeromonas sp. 600886. The sequence goes on from NZ_JAAKUB010000002.1 coordinate 106,453, forward strand.
TGGCGGAACAGGGGCTGCAGATGCAGCAGCAACTGAGCGATGGCCTACAGGCCCTGCTACCCACCCAGACCACAGCCGACCTGCCGGAGCAAGAACAAGTCGACCTGGCGCCCCTGCTGGCGCAGCTGATCCGGCTGCTGGCGGAAGATGATGCCGGAGCTCTGACCCTGTTCCAGCAGCATCAGCAGCAGCTGACGAGAGTGCTGGGAGAGACGGCATCCAGGATGGCTGACGCCATTACCGGCTTCCGTTTTACGGATGCACTGGCACACCTGAAGCAAGTCCGGGCCCTCAGGCCCGATCTGTTCAACCAAGAGTGAGGGCACCACCATGCTCAACCTGCTGGATCCCGATACCAAGCCCACCCTGCTGGTGGTCGATGACACCCCTGAAAACCTCTCATTGCTCAGCGCCTTGCTCAGCCCGCAATACCGGGTCAAGGTCGCCATCAGTGGCCTGCGGGCACTGGAGATACTGTCATCAGACTCCCGGGTAGATTTGATCCTGCTTGATGTCGTGATGCCCGGGATGGATGGTTATCAGGTGATGCAGGCACTGCAGGAGATGCCGCAGGCACGGCATATTCCGGTGATTTTTCTGACTGCCAAGGTAGAGGAGAGCGCCGAGGCACATGGACTGGCTCTCGGCGCCGTGGACTATATTCACAAGCCGATCTCCCCCGCCATCGTGCTGGCCCGCGTCAGAAACCACCTTGAGCTGAAGACGGCACGGGATCTGCTACATGACCAAAATGCCTATCTGGAGCAGGAGGTTGAACGACGCACCCGAGAAAACGAGCTGATCCAGAACATCACCATCCACTCCCTCGCCTCTCTGGCCGAAACCCGGGACAACGAGACCGGCAACCACATTCTGCGCACCCAGCATTATGTGAAGATATTGGCGGAAACTCTCTGCGAGCACCCTCGCTTTCGTGCCGAGCTGACCCCCAAGACCATAGAGCTGCTGTTCAAGTCGGCCCCCCTGCACGATATCGGCAAAGTCGGCGTACCGGACCGGATCCTGCTCAAACCCGGCAAACTCGATGAAGATGAGTTCGCCCAGATGAAACACCACTCCACCCTTGGCAAAGAGGCCATAGTCCACGCCGAGGAGGCACTGGGGGTAGAGGTGGAATTTCTGAGACTGGCCAAGGAGATCGCCTGCTACCACCACGAGAAGTGGGATGGCACCGGCTACCCCTACGGTCTGATAGGAGATGAAATTCCCCTCTCGGCCCGACTGATGGCGCTAGCAGATGTGTACGATGCCTTGATCAGCAAGCGGTGTTACAAGGCAGCCATGACCCATGCAGAGGTGGTGCCCATCATTTTGGCGGGAAGGGGCAACCATTTTGATCCCGACATCACGGATGCCTTCGCTCACATCCACGTGCAATTTCACGAGATCGCGCTGCGCTACAACGACGACAAGAGCGATCAGGAGGCCAAACTCGACTAGGTGCTGGAATCAGCAGGCAACAAGTCAGTGAAGATGAAACCATCGCGCTCCACCGTCTTCCCCGTGCAGATCGCCAGCGGGCGCAGAAACATGGGACCATCCCAGGCCAGAGTGTGAAACTCGCCGTTCTCGCCGCACGGATCGACCCCCGCCGGCAGCGCCGCCAGCAGTGCCTCGTCAAAATCGTGGCCACCCAGGCTGGCATCCAGCTTGTTCGGGTCGAGAGCACTGATCCGCGCCTTCAACCCAGCGGCCACCATCTGCGGCGCCAGTTCACGGGTATTGCTGCCCCACAGCGGGAACAGTGGTTCGATGCCGGTACCTGCCAGCTGCTTTTCACGATAGGCGCGCACATCCTCAAGGAACAAGTCGCCAAAGGCCATATGGCGGATCCCCTGTGCCACCACATCGGCGATAAAGCCGGTCATGATACGGGCGTAATCCTCGTTGCTGCAGGGCCAGGGCAGATCGATGGTGATGAGCGGCAGCCCGACGCAGGCGGCCTGTTCGGTCAACAGCTGCTTTCGCACCCCATGCATCGCTACCCGCTCGAATGCCTGATTGAGGGTGGTAAACAGCCCCACCACCTCGATGGCGGGATCTTGCCGCAACTGATGCAGTGCCCATGCGCAATCCTTGCCGCTGCTCCAGGAGAGCAGTACCCGTTTCTTTTCCATCATTCCTCCACCAGCGGGGCACTCGGATTGCCCCAAAAAGATGCAAGACAGTGTTGCGAATTGCGCGATTTACACACAAGAGGCAGGCAGCATACTCTCGATCACCTGTATATACCCCTTGTCCGGGGTGACAATAACTAAAAAAACCGATGGGAAACATACGGATATGACCACGACCACACAACAACACGATCACGCCCGCCCCCTCAATCGACAGGATTACAAAACTCTGAGTCTGGCTGCCCTCGGCGGCGCGCTGGAGTTTTACGACTTCATCATCTTCGTCTTCTTCGCCGTGGTCATCGGCGAGCTGTTCTTCCCGGCCGACATTCCCGAGTGGCTGCGCCAGTTCCAGACCTTCGGCATCTTCGCCGCCGGTTATCTGGCCCGCCCGCTTGGCGGCATCATCATGGCCCACTTTGGCGATCTCATCGGTCGCAAGCGGATGTTCACCCTCAGCATCATCATGATGGCGCTGCCGACCCTGTTGATCGGTCTGCTGCCCACCTATGCGGTGCTCGGCATCGGCGCCCCCATCGCCCTGCTGGGATTGCGGATCCTGCAAGGCGCCGCCATCGGCGGTGAAGTGCCGGGCGCCTGGGTATTTGTCGCCGAGCACGTTCCTGCCCGTCGGGTCGGGGTCGCCTGCGGCACGCTCACGGCGGGATTGACGGCCGGCATCCTGCTCGGCTCCCTCATCGCCACTGCGGTCAACAAGAGCCTGGCCCCGGCCGAAGTGAGTGACTGGGGCTGGCGAGTTCCCTTCCTGCTGGGCGGTATCTTCGGCATCGTCGCCATGTACCTGCGTCGCTGGTTGCACGAGACCCCGGTTTTCGCCGAGATGAAGGCCAACAAGACCCTGGCTGACGAGCTGCCCCTCAAGTCGGTGCTGCGCAACCACAAGAGCTGCGTGGTGGTCTCCATGCTGCTCACCTGGCTGCTCTCCGCCGGTATCGTGGTGGTGATCCTGATGACCCCGACTTATCTGCAGAAGGTTTATGGCATCAGCCCGGCGGACGCCCTGACCGCCAACTCGCTGGCGATCATTGCCCTGACCCTCGGCTGCATCGTCTATGGCCGACTGATCGACCTGCTGGGCAGCGGTCTCACCTTCATGTTCGGCTCCCTGCTGCTGGCAGGCTCCAGCTACGCCTTCTATCACGGTCTGGCGGCCGGTACGAGCCAGCTGGTGCCGCTCTACATGCTGGCGGGCTTTGCGGTCGGGATTGTCGGCGCCGTGCCTTACGTGATGGTCAACGCCTTCCCGCCGGTGGTGCGCTTCTCAGGTCTGTCGTTCTCCTACAACGTGGCCTACGCCATCTTCGGCGGCCTCACCCCGATGGCGGTGACCCTCTGGATGAAGAGCGACATGCTGGCCCCCTCCCACTATGTGGTAAGCCTGTCGGTGCTGGGTTTCGCCATCGGCCTCTGGCTCTGGTTCCAGCAACGAGCCATCCGGCAACAGCAAGCGCCGCAAGCGGCCTGAACCGAACATCAAGCCCCGGTATCTGCCGGGGCTTTTTTGTACTGCTTATGTTCAGTTTCGCCAGCATAAGATAGCCTCCCTCTTGAGTCAGGTGACCACCTGGATCAAGGTATTCCCATTCATCCCTGCTATCCGAGGCTCAACATGTTCTTTCAGGTCGTATTTCTCGCTTTGCTGGCGTTGCTGCCCATGGTCAATCCGCCTACCACGGCCACCCTGCTGCTGGGGCTGAGCAAGGGGATGTCGCGCGAACATGTGCGACGTCAGGTCAATATGGCGGCCATCTATCTGTTCTGCACCCTCTGCATCACTTTCTTTATCGGATCCTCGATTCTGGATCTGTTCGGTATCTCCATTCCGGGTTTGCGCCTGGCCGGGGGGCTCATCATCGGCTTTATCGGCTTTCGCATGCTGTTCCCCGCCCCCAGCCAGCAGAGCGGGGTCGATATCAACCAGAGCATCGCCTTCGTACCACTCACCATGCCCAGCATGTGCGGGCCGGGCACCATGGCGCTGGTGATAAGCGGGGCAGCCCAGATTGCCGAGCTGCCTGACGAGTACAACCGCCTCACCATCTATGGCGCCATGGTCACTGCGTTTGCCCTGATGAGCCTGATCAGCTGGGGAGTATTGAAGCTGGCGGATCCGGTCTGCAAGATCCTTGGCGCCACCGGCATCGATGCCATGACACGCATCATGGGCTTCCTGCTGGTCTGCATGGGTATGCAGTTTTGCATCAACGGCATCAAGGAAGTGGCACAGGATCCGGTCTTCCACGGCGGCCAGGCCGTGCAAACCGCACCGGCGCTACCGCAGGCTTCCGGCACGTTTGATCAGTTGCCGCAAAAGCCCGCCAGCTCTGATTGAAAACGGTATCAAAAAGTCTCTGACGATCTGCACTGATCTTGTTCCTGATCATGTTATTGACACAAAAATGGATTAGTTTGTTTTTTATACAGACTTTATTCAGACGGACGCTGATAGGTTTGTTGATGAATACCCACTCAACTTCAGGAGAGTATGCAGATGGAGAAGATACTGACCGAAATAGGGAGCCATAGCCTGTTTCACGAGTACCTGAACGTGGTTGGGATTGCGAGCCCATCCCTCGCCAAGATTGAGCAACATTGGGAATATAAAAAGCGGGAGCAGCTGGTCGCCAAAATCCAGATCGACAAACAGGGCAATGCCCGTTACTTCATCGATGCTCGCGCAATATCCATCAACTGATACCGAATAACCAGCCAGCCCCGCTCCACCGAACGGGGCTTTTTGTTGTCTGCGATCCCGCACTCGCTGACCCGCATTATCTCTGCTGTTGCCAGAAGCCCTGTTTGTTTTTTGTACAGCGCTCATTCAGCTCGACATGGCTATCTTGTATCTGCCCCCCTTGTTCCAGAAGAGTGCCCATATGACCAAGATGCTGACCGAAATCGGCAGTCATAGCCTGTTTCACGAATACCTGAATGTGCTCGGCATAGCCAATCCAGCTCTTGCCAACATAGAACAACTGTGGGAACACAGGCAGCAAGAGAGGCTGCTCGCCAAAATCCAGATCGACAAACAGGGTAAAGCCCGTTACTTCATCGACGCCCGCGCCATCTCGGTCAATTAACACCGATGATTCTGCAAGCCCCGGCCTACTGACCGGGGCTTTTTGTTGCATGTCCATCAAGCAGGCTAGCCAATCCCCCTGTCACTCCCTCTTCTCTCTATGCTCCTCTGATGGAATTTTACCTCCTTTAAAAAGAAAATAATTGGAATAATTAATTATGCGACACCAGTCTCATAATAAAAATCAAAAATCGAGCATGATGACCCGCATCGAGAAGAATGATTTACGCCGGGAATGGCGACGACCTGAAGTAGAGGAAGCGATGACCATTGACCTATCAAGCATGATTACCGAAACCCGCAATCCAGCCAGCATCGAGATCGATCAGCTCCCGACGCTGGATATGCTGCGGATCATCAATCAAGAAGATCAACACGTTGCAGTGGCTGTAGGCCAACTGCTGCCCGAGATCGCCAAGGCGGTCGATGCTATTGCAGCCGCATTTGGCAAAGGCGGCCGCCTGATCTACATCGGGGCTGGCACCTCCGGGCGCCTCGGCATCCTGGACGCCAGCGAATGCCCGCCCACCTACGGGGTCTCTGCCGAGCTGGTCATCGGCCTGATTGCCGGGGGCCACAAGGCCATACTGCAGGCGGTGGAGAATGCCGAAGACGATGCAGAACTCGGTGCCAACGATCTTAAAAATATCCACTTCAGTGCCCACGACGTGCTGGTGGGTATCGCAGCCAGCGGGCGAACCCCCTATGTGCTGGGCGCCATGCAATATGCCAGGAGCCTGGGTGCCACAGTGTGCAGCATCAGCTGCAACCCGGGCAGCCCGCTCGCCAAAGCGGCCGACATCAGCATGGTCGCCGTGGTCGGCCCCGAGATTGTGACCGGCTCCTCCCGCATGAAAGCGGGCACAGCCCAGAAGCTGATCCTCAATATGCTCTCGACCGGCGCCATGATCCGTACCGGCAAGGTCTACGGCAATCTGATGGTGGATGTGGAGGCGACCAACGCCAAACTGGTGGAGCGCCAGAAGCGCATCGTCATGGAAGCAACCGAATGTGATCGTGGCACGGCCGAGCAGGCTCTTGCTGCCGCAGATAACCATTGCAAGACCGCCATTGTGATGATCCTGGCCAATATCTCCGCCAGCGAAGCACGAGAGCGGCTGAAAAGCAGCGGCGGCTTTATCAGCAAATGCACAGATTAATCGGCCGACCGCACATTGGCCGCGCCAGCAATGGCGACAGGATAACAACATAAGCGGGGGCATCCGCCCCCTCACATCAGACTGACCGGGTTCTTTATGGCAAAAATAACTGATTCCATGATTGGCCAGATCATCCAGGCCATCGGCGGCCGGGATAACATCACCAACTGTGGCCACTGCATGACCCGCTTGCGGCTGAGCCTGGCGGACAGCCTGCATGCCGATCGCGATACCATCAAACGGATCGCCGGGGTGATGGGGGTGATTGAAAGCGACAACCAGTTCCAGATCGTGCTTGGTCCGGGCAAAGCCCAGACCGCCTGCGAAATGATGAACGGCATGCTGAGTGCGGACGCGGGCATCCTCACCGCCCCCCGCCCGCAATCAGCGGATCTTGTCGACATCGCCGCCGCCAACAAACAGGCGCTGAAGCAGAAACAGAGCAGTGCGGCGCACCGCTTCCTGGCCAAGTTTGCCACCATTTTCACACCGCTGATCCCCGGTTTTATCGCTGCGGGTCTGCTGCTCGGCTGCGCCACCCTGATCGAGCAAACCCTGCTGCTGGAAGGACAGCAGACAGGGGGCATGCTGGCCGAATTTGTCGGCTACATGAAGCTCTTCAGCAAGGGATTGTTCAGCTTCCTCAGCATACTGATCGGCTACAACGCCCAGAAGGCGTTTGGTGGCTCCGGCGTCAACGGTGCCATCATCGCCTCTCTGTTTGTCATGGGTTATGACCCTCAGGCCAGCAGCGGCATCTACTCCGGTATCACCGACTTCTTCGGCCATCAGATCGATCCCCGCGGCAACATCATCGGCGTGCTGATCGCCTGCATCATAGGCGCCTCAGTTGAGCGCCAGGTTCGCCGCTACATGCCGGACAGTCTGGATATGATCCTCACTTCCTGCATCACCCTGCTGATCATGGGAGCCGTCACCTTTATCCTGATCATGCCCCTCGGCGTGCAGCTCTATAACGGCATGTCCTGGCTCTTCATCAACCTCAATGGCAACCCGTTCGGTACCGCTATTCTGGCTGGCCTGTTCCTCATCTCGGTGATGTTCGGCATCCACCAGGGGTTCGTTCCCGTCTACTTTGCGCTGATGGATGCCCAGGGCTTCAACTCCCTGTTTCCTATCCTGGCGCTGGCCGGTGCCGGACAGGTAGGGGCTGCGCTGGCGCTCTACAGCCGGGCAGGCAAGGATTCCCTACTGCGCACTCAGGTGAAGGGCACCATCATTCCGGGCATTCTGGGGGTCGGTGAGCCGCTCATCTACGGCGTCACCCTGCCGCGGGTCAAACCCTTTATCACGGCCTGCTGCGGTGGTTCGCTGGGGGGCTTCGTGGTTGGCCTGATCTCCTGGCTGGGTCTGCCGGTCGGCCTCAACACCGTCTTTGGACCATCCGGTATCGTCGCCCTGCCGCTGATGACCTCCGCCCAGGGGATCTTCCCCGGCATGATGGTCTATGCGGTCGGCCTCGCCGTCGCCTACCTCGGCGGCTATCTCTTCACCCTGATGTTCGGCTGCAAGAACGTCGATCTGAGTTAATCCCTCCTCCGGATTTCTAGCCAAGGTCTGGCCCCGAGCAATCGGGGTCATGGCCAAACTCATCCCGGCTCTGGCACAGAGCCCGTACAGGAACGATAAAAAATGAAAAAATCCATGCTTGCTCTGGTTCTTCCCGCACTGCTCGGCACAGGTTCCGCTCATGCGGCCGTCATCTATCAGGCTGACGATGGCTCCAACGTCGACCTCTACGGCCGTCTTGGCTTCAATATTTCCGACAAGAAGAGCGGCAATGATCAGGGTGACTTCGATGGCCGTATCGGCTTTACCGCCCGTCAGACCGTCAATGACGATGTCGCAGTGATCGGCATGGCGCAATATCAGGTCAATGCAGCCGAATACGCCAACAACGTGCAGAAGAACAGCAGCGACCTCACTGCCCGTTACGTCTGGGCCGGGATCGACGGTGGCCAGTGGGGCAAGGTGACCGGCGGGCGCGTCTCTTCCGGCCTCATCATGTTCACCGATATTGGCGATGTGTTTGCCGCCTCTGATGTCTCCATGGCTCGTCAGGCCAGCAAGGTGGACTCCACCGCCGTGCAGGTGTTCCGTCAGGATGGCACCCTGCAGTACCAGAACACCCTCGGCAATCTGGATCTCTCGCTCGCCTACATCCTTGGTAACGGTACCTCGGATCTTGATTACGGCTACAACGGCGCCCTGCGCTACACCTTCGATCTGGGCAATGCAGGTAAACTGGCTCCAGTCGTGGCGTATCAGCAGACCAAAGCCGCCCAGAGCAGTGGCAGCAAGGTCGATCCCAATGCCGATGAGTATCGCTTCGCCGGGATCGGTACCCGCTACTATCTCGGCCCTCTGATGTTGGGTGCCCTCTATAGCAAGGATCAGGTGACCTATCGCGATGGCCGTGCCGACAGTGAAGACAAGGTGTGGGAACTGACCGCGGTGTATGACATCAACCAGAAGTGGGCGGCCCGCGCAGGCTATCGTCACCTCGTCAACGAGGGGGGCGACCAGATGGCACTGCGCGATACTACGCTGGAGCTGCAATACAAGCTCACCCCGCGATCTTCCCTCTACAGCGCCTATGTGATCCGCAATGGTGAAGATGGTCTGGCTGGTAGCACCATCACCAGTTTTGGTGGCAGCAGCAACAGCGAGAGCTTCTACCACCTCGGCCTGCGCTACGAATTCTGATCTGGTTGCCGGCCTGCGGGCCGGCTCCTTCATGGAGTCTTATGATGGCACGATCCTCCCTGCTCTCTCCCCTACTATTATCCCCCCTGTTTGCCCTGCTGCTCAGCGTACCGGCCACGGCAGCCCGACTGGAGCTGGCCGATACCCTCACCCTGCTCGCTTCGCCACAGGGCAAACCCTCGGCCTTCACCCGGACCATTGAGCTCCCGGCGGGAGAGTCCCGACTGCTGGTGCGCTTTGACAGCCCAAGTGACCCTCGCTCCACCAACGAGAGCCAGGGACGCGTGACCTCGGCTCCTCTGCTGGTTACCCTTACAGCACCATCACAAGGGACGCTGCAACTGACCACCCCGGTGCTGACCAGCTCCTCGGCTATCCGCCAGTTTGCCGCCAGCCCGGCCCTGCTGCTGAGTGACGACAAGGGCACCTCACAACCGCTGGCACTACAAGCCCTGCCACGCAACCAGGATAGTCTGGGCACCGATTACCAGGCCCTGCTGGCAAGCCATACGCCAACAGTGAGTCCGGCCCCCATTTTCGCAACACAAGCCGCAACTACCGCTCATACAGCTTCGGCACTTACGCCGGAGCAGGCGGATGCCACCCTGCGGGAACTCTATCTGGCGGCCGATGCCAAGCGGCGTAAAGCCTTTATCCGCTGGGCCCTTGACCTCTAGCAGACAACAAAAAACCACCTGTTCAGGTGGTTTTTTGTTGTACGGATGATGCTGCGGGAGAGCAGGCATCACTCCTTGTTGAGTCGGTCGATGGCATCCCGGGTACCGTCAATCAGGGCCCAGGCTCGCTCGTCTCTGCGCTGCACCAGGCCGAGGAACAGGATGTCGGTAATGGTGTTCTGGGCGGTACGGGAGGAGATGGAAGAGATACGCAGTTCGTTCTCCTCCGCCACCGTATCCAGCACCATGTCGGCCATCTGGCGCAACTGGGTTTGCCGGAACGAAGTCACGGCAATCAGGGTGGCACCATTGCGCTTGGCCAGCTCGGCCGCCGCCAGCACATCACGGCTGGCGCCAGAATAGGAGATGACCAGCTGCACATCACCCGGTCCCAGGGTCTGGGCGATGGAGATCTGCACATGGCTATCCTGGGCAAACAGGGTAGTTACGCCAATCTTGAGCAACTTGTACCAGAGATCCTTGGCGGTCAGTGCAGAACCGCCAATCCCCACCAGCTGTACCCGCCCGGCGCCATCTATGGTGTCGAGTACCTGCTTCAGCAGAGCACTGTCGAGAGCCTGAGTGGTCTCGATAATAGAATTGATCTTCTCCTGCGCCAGCTTCTTGGCCATGGTCTCCAGATCATCGTCTCGCCCGATGCCATTGTAGAGATCACCGACATTGTCGGTCTTGATGGCATGCTTGCGCCCCAGATCCTCGCTGACCGCCAGCTTGAAGGCGGTGAAGCCCTTGAACCCGATCTTCTGGGTGAACTTCACTATGCTCGACTGGCTCACCTCCGCCTGCTGGGCCAGCTCCTGAGAGGAGAAGTGGGTCACCTGTTCCGGACAGGAGAGGATGTAATCGGCAATCTTGAGCTCGCTGGGGGAGAGCTGGCTCCTGATATTGGATATTTTCGACAGGGTAAGCATGGTTTCTCTCTGTTCTTGTTCTGCGTCGAGGCTTACTGGGTGCCACCCACGGTGAGCTGGTCCAGTTTGAGGGTGGGCTGGCCGACACCGACCGGCACGCTCTGCCCCTCCTTGCCGCAGATGCCAACCCCGCGATCCAGCGCAAGATCGCTGCCCACCATGGAGACCTGGCTCATCGCCTCGGGGCCGTTGCCGATCAGGGTAGCGCCCTTGATGGGAGCGGTGATCTTGCCATCCTCGATGAGGTAGGCCTCGGAGGCAGAGAAGACAAACTTGCCGGAGGTGATGTCCACCTGGCCGCCACCGAAGTTGGGGGCATAAATGCCCTTCTTCACCGAGGCGATGATCTCGGCCGGATCATACTGACCTGCCAGCATGTAGGTGTTGGTCATGCGCGGCATCGGCATGGCAGCATAGGATTCGCGGCGCCCGTTGCCGGTGAGCGGTACCCCCATCAGGCGAGCGTTCTGCTTGTCTTGCAGATAACCCTTGAGGATACCGTTCTCGATCAGCACGTTGTAGCCACCCGGCGTCCCCTCATCATCGATGGAGACGGAACCACGGCGACCCGGCAGGGTGCCATCATCGACGATGGTACAGTGCTTGGAGGCCACCTGCTCGCCGATGCGGCCAGCAAATGCGGAAGATCCCTTGCGGTTGAAATCCCCCTCCAGACCATGACCTACCGCCTCGTGCAGCAGCACGCCGGGCCAGCCGGAGCCCAGCACCACCGGCATGGTACCGGCTGGCGCGTCGATGGCTTCCAGATTGACCAGCGCCTGACGCACTGCCTCACGCACATAGCCAAAGGCGCGGCTCTCCAGCCCATCCAGTTCGAGGAACCAGTCGTAACCAAAGCGCCCGCCGCCACCGGCACTGCCACGCTCGCGGCGATCGCCCTTCTCGGCGATCACAGTCACCGACAGACGCACCAGCGGACGCACATCGGCGGCCAGGGTGCCGTCGGTCGCGGCCACCAGCACCTCTTCGTAGACGCCGCTGATGGAGGCCATCACCTGATTGATGGCGGGATCCAGACTCCTGGCGAACTTGTCCATCTGCTCCAGCAGGGCGATCTTCTGATGCTTGTCGAGGGTCTGCAGCGGATCCATGGCCGGATAGAGCAGGTTCGCTTCGGTGCGGGCCCACGCCTTCACCTTGCCGTGAGCACCGGCTGCGGCGATGCCGCGAGCGGCAGTCACCGACTGTTGCAGCGCCAGCAGGCTCAGCTCGTCCGAGTAGGCAAAGCCGGTCTTCTCGCCGCTGACGGCGCGCACCCCCACACCCTGATCGATGTTGTAGCTGCCATCCTTGACGATGCCATCTTCCAGCATCCAGGACTCGTGCCAGCTGCGCTGGAAATAGAGATCGCCGAACTCCACCTGATGGCTCATCAGGCTGCCGAGCAGCTGCTGCAGGCGCCCTTCGTCGAGATCGTTCGGGGCCAACAGGGAGGCACTAACCTGGCTCAATAGACTCAATCTTCTTCTCCACTCTCGTAACGAGCTGTTTTAAATCGTCTTGCCGACGGGTTGGCAACAAGCCACACCATCACAACAAACGGGCATGCTCCAGCACGGACAAACGGCTGCGTTTCAATTTTTCACCACACAATCAGAGCAAACGGGCGTGTTGCAACACTGGCATGGTGCGCTTCAATTCGTCGATAAGCCCGGGCTCCATCTTCGCCAGCACTGTGCCGCGCCCGCACTCTTTGCTCGCCAGCACCCGACCCCAGGGGTCGATCACCATGCTGTGGCCCCAGGTCTGGCGCCCTGTCTCGTGAGTGCCGCCTTGGTTAGCAGCGACTACGTAGCACTGGTTTTCGATGGCGCGAGCCCGCAGCAGCGGCTCCCAGTGCGCCTCGCCGGTCACGGCGGTAAAGGCGGCAGGCACCAGCAGCACGCGGGCACCAGCACGGGCCAACTGACGATAGAGCTCGGGAAAGCGCAGATCATAACAGATCGAGAGGCCGAGGGGACCAAAGGGGGTATCCACCAGCACAGGCACCTCCCCCGGGCTGAAGGTCTCCGACTCCCGATAGCGGCCGTGATTATCCGCCACATCCACGTCGAACAGGTGGATCTTGTGGTAGTGGCCCCTGAGCTCACCGCTTGGGTCAAACACCAGCGAGCTGGTGTGGATATGGTCGGAACCTGCGATGGTGGTCGGCATGGCCCCGGCCACCAGCCAGATGCCATAATCGCGGGCCCATTCGGCCAGTTGTTGCTGAATAGGCGTTGCTCCGCTCAGAGCGGCACTGGGGTCGGAACCGATTGCCTCGGCGCCATCCAGATAACCCTGCCGTTCGCCAAACAGGCCAAAGTTTTCCGGCAGCAGCACCAGCAGCGGCCGCTCTTTGGGCAGCATGGCCAACTCGGTGGCGATCTGCTCCCGGTTATCCTGCCAGCGACGGCCAGATACCAGCTGTATTGCGGCTAACCACATGACGTTCTCCTTGTCCGTATTAATCGCGATCCACAATATTCGGGTCTTTATCCATCTCGGCCAGCAGCTTGCGAAGATGATGCCGGACCAATCCCCGCTGCCCCCGCTCCGCCCATTTGAGGCAATCGAACAACTCCCAAACCAGACCATCTCCTTCGGCCATATAGGCAGGAAAGTCCCAATGGCTTGGGGCAGGGTCAGAGACCTCAAGCGCACCAAGGGAGGAAGTTTTATCGAACAGTGGCAAGTAAGGTTTGGCAAGGGGGAACTCAGCCCCCCGATCAAGGATATGGATCTCGATGCTGGACATGTCGAGGAATATGAAGCGCCAGTATGAACAGACCTCTTCATGTCTTCCTTGCCAGCAGTGAAAGATGGGCCGCCCCCCCACAATGGTGCGCACCAGTTCGTCTCCCTGCTTATGGAAGCCCGGCTCGGCCAGCAGCAAGAGATCGACATCGGATACCCGGTCTGCCTTGCCCTTGGCGAGCGACCCAACCACTACCCCGGCATCAATCGCAGGATGAGCTGCGCCATGTTTCATAACCGATTCCAGCAGTGCGCGCTGCAGTGGCGGGATGGCAGCCCAGTGCTCATCCACCATCATAACGGCCCCTCTGACACAACCCGATCCCCCGCCTGCAGGGTGTAATCCAGCACTATGATGCGCGCCAGCACCGGGCGAAAGATGGCCTTGAGGGCATCGTGATCAGGATGGGGCAGATAGCGCTGGCGGGCCGCTTCGTCGGCGAAGGTCATCAGCACGCTGTGGGTAAAGCCATCATCCCTCCCCTCCGGGCTGTCATTCTCCCCCCACTCCACGGCGGTCACGCCGCTGACCTGATGGGGAATGGCGAGAAAGGCGGTACGCACCGCATCTATCCGGGCAGGCTGGGTGTCCGGCTTGAAGGCGATCAGCAGGATATGTCGGATCATGGCTCACTCCTTGTGATGGTGCCGGGCCGCTCGTTCAGCGCTGAGCGGGCCCCGCATGTTTGGGGCTCAGCAGGAAAGGGGTCACCTCTTGGGTCGGCAGGCTGGGAGCAACGGCGTCAACCGCCTCTTTCTGCTGCTGGTTGAGCTTGATGCGCGCGCGATCGCGCCCCGCCTCGATCAGCTTGGGTGCGTCGAGCGGGCCCGAGATGCGAAAATCGATGCGGGTCACCACATCCACCACCGGCTCCAGCAGTTTGGAGAGGGCCAGCACATAGAGACCCGTGACCGGCGTGATGGAGAAGGCCGCCACCACCGGCAGGGTGCCCCCCAGATTGGGGGAGAAGCTCAGCTCGTAGTCGAGCCGCCAGCGCACCAGATCGGCGATCCCCTCGCCGCGCAGGTTGCCTGCCGCCCCCTTCATATAGAAATCATCGTTGCTGACCAGCCCCTGCTTGATGGTGGCAGAGGCGGACATGGATTCGAAGTAGAAGCCCTTGTCGAACACATCGCGAAAATCGAGCCGCAGTTTGCGCAGCAGGGAATCGAGGCTGAGCAGAGAGAGCAGCCGCGCCCCCTTGTCGTTGACCTCCCGCAGGGTGCCACCCTCCAGCTGATAGTTGGCACTTCCCCCCAGAGTCGGCAGGCTCGGGCGATAGGGCACATCCTGCCAGTTCAGATCAAAAGCGAGGGAGCCGGGAGCATCGCCGATGGGCGAGGTGTAGCCGAGCCGCTTGAGCAGCAGCTCGCTGTTGTTGCTGGTCAGCTTGCCACGGGCACGGGTCTGCATCCGGTTGCCATCGGCCAGCCAGTCGACGCGGCCGGTGAGCTGACTACCTGCCAGCCGCACATCCAGCCCCTTGAGTGTCACCTTGTTGGCGCCGGGCACCAGTTCCCCTTTCACTTCACCGAGCGGCAATGCGCCAAAGCGGCAATCGACACAACTCACCTTCAACCAGGGGATGGATGCCATGATGGCGTTGTCCTGTTTGGCATCGGGATCCGGGCTGAGATCCGAACTCTTGCCGGACCAGTAGATGCGGGCAAACTTTGCATCCACCGGGCGATTGGCCACTGCAGGCAGGCGGATCACCCCCATCACGTCGGGACTGTCGATCATCACCTCGGTCGCCTGATTGGTCGGCCCCACGGTGAAACGCGCCGCCTTGAGGGTGGCACTGCCGATATAGGCGCGAGCCAGCTGTCCATCCACCCACCACTCCTGCGGCAGGAAGGCAGGGCCAACCACCGCATTGCCGGTCTGGTTCTGCGCCGGCAGCCACTGCTTGAGTCGTGCCAGCCAGCCGCCCACATCGGCCTCCTGTTGGTTGATGGCGAGCAGCATGGGGGCATCACGCAGCACCCGGGCGCCCGGCTGGCCCACATCGACCCGAACTCGGCTGAGATAAGGCACCCCTTCGCCGTAGACCAGTCGGGTCTGCATATCCACATCAGCCCCCAGTACGGCGCGAATGTCGGCGCTGCCATCCCGGCCACGGGCGATCACCTTGAGCGGCAGCCGGCTGGCACTGCTCTTGGCCAGCGGCAGCGGCAGATCCAGTCCCATCCCCTGCAGGTTGGAGTCAAGCGCCAGCTGGAAGCGCAGCGGCTTGCTGTCGGGCAGGGTCAACCCGAGCTTGCCGCCCCAGTTGCTGCGGCCGTTGAGAATGCCGAATGAAGAGATGGCGGCGGGCTGGCGGCGGCTATCCCATTGCCCCTTGAAATCGAGGTCGACCTGATAGTGATCCGGATGCTGGCGCCCCTGATAGTCGAGGGTCAGCGGCTGGTTCCACAGGCTCGCCTTGAGGTTGCTGAAACGGGTCTGCTCGTTGTCATATTCGAGGCGCCCCTGCACCTTCTCCAGCGGCAGATCCAGACTGGCGACCCGCACCTTGTTGTTGCTGAAGGTGGCATCGCCGCTCGCCTTGACCTCGCTCTCGCCATCGAGAGGAATATCGAGCTTGACCGAACCGGCCATCGGGCCGCGGATCTCGATCTCCCGCAGCGCCTGTCCCACCGAACTACCCAGCGGGGAGTCCTGCAGGTAGTCGCTGATGGCCTTGCCCTCCCCCTGCACCTTGGCATCCACATAGAGGTGGGCGCCGGGGGAGAGATCCGGGATCCAGGCATGCACCGAGTCGGAGCTCGCCTTGCCGAGTTTGGTGGATCGGCTGCGCATATCGAGACCGGCATTCTGGAACAAGAGATCGATCTGCAGGTCGGTAAGCGGTTGCCAACCGGGGAAGAACTCGTAGGTGGCCTGCTCCAGCGGCACCGCCACCTGGAAGATGCCCTTGCCGTTGTCGTAGGGGAAATCCCGAAACTCCCCATACCAGAGCAGGTCGGCCCCCTTGGCCTTGCCCCCCTTGATGGCGCCGCTCAGGTAATCCACCAGCCCCTTGTCCATCGCCTGCAGCGGGAAGTAGCGATCCGCATGGCCCGCATTCTTCACATCGATGCGACCGGTCAGGGCGAGGAAAGGGTGCTCGAACAGATCGAGGCGGAAACGGCTGGACAGGGTCAGATCCGGGTTATCCAGCGCGATATCCTGCCCGTAGAGCACCCAGCCCTGTTCCTCACGCCACCAGTCGAGGCGGGCCGAGAAGTTGTCGACCGGGATCGGCATCTTGAAGTGACGGGCGGGATCCACCTTGTCGTTCGCCAGCGCCAATCTGGCGCTACCGCCGGTCGGGGTAAGCCAGAACTCGCCGTTGAGATCCTGCATCCCGGGTATATCCTGCCAGGCCTTGAGACGCACCTTGCTGAAGCGGCCACTGAGGGAGAGATCCTGCCAGTCGGCGTTGGCCAGCAGCGTCAGATCCTGCACCGAACCCTGCGGATTGGTCTGGCGCAGGGTCTCGCAGAGTGTGGGGTAGAGCGCCGAGACCAGCTGACTGATCTGGGTGATCTTGTCGAACTCTATGCTGGGCAGATAGCCCTGCACCCGATCCCCGATCCGTTCCAGTTGCAAGCGGCTCTGCAACCAGGGTTTGCCATCCAGCTTGAAGGTGACGTTATGGCTCGCCAGTTGCCAGTCGGTGCCCTCACGGCGCAGCTGGATCTTGCCGCCATCGAGACCGAAACGGTGCATCTCCCCGTTCTTGGGATCCTTCCAGATCAGGTAGTTGGATCCGAATGCCAGCAGGGTATTGCCCAGCTGACCGTTGGCGAAATCACTCCAGAGCTGAAAGTCGAGCAGGCCGGTGATGGTCGGCTCGCCAGCGTGGATCCGCGCCAGCATGGGGCTGATATCGAGGCGGTTGGCACCAAGATAGAGCTGCCCCTTGAGGCGATCGAGACGCGCTTCCGGTGCTTCAACATCGAGGATCAGGTCGAGGGTGCTCTCGCCCACCCCATTGATGAGATAGGCCTTGCCGACCCCCTGATGGCGCTTGCCGCGGTTCTGCCAGCGCAATTGGGCGATGTCGAGGGCGCGCAGATCACCGAGGGAGGTGGTGACGCTGAGGCGGGTGTTGTGCACATCGAAGGTGGAGAGCTGGGTCAGCAGAAAGCGCAGCAGGGCGCCCTGCTGGGGATCGCCGGAGGGGCTCTCGTCAGCCGGTTGGCGCAAGTCGATGGTGATATCGCCATCGCTCAGGATCAGCTCGCCAAACACCGGCTTTAGCTCGTTAATGGTGCGCCACAAGTCGAGATGCACCCAGGCTTTGCCGAGCTGTACGGCAAAACGCCCCGAATCCGGGGCGATGGCGAGTTGTTGCAGTTCGAGGGCGGGCCCGGACTGTGTCCAGTCCAGCCCCACTTGCTCCACGCTGACCTTGAGTTGTGAATCACCCAGCAGAGTGTGGATCAGACTCTCCCGGTATTGATTCAGCAAAGGGCCTCCGACCCGTACCAGGGTGACCAGCATGGCCAGCAGTACGAACAGAACCCCCAGGGCCAACCAGCCCCGACTCAGCCAGCGATAGACCAATTACATCATCACCACGTCGAACTGCTCCTGCCCGCAGAGGGGTTCGCTCACCACCCGCACCTGCTTGCCGATGAACACTTCCAGCTCCGCCAGACTGTGGGACTCCTCGCCATGGAGGTAGTCGGCCACGGCCGGGGCTGCGTAGACGGTGAACTGATCCGCATCATAGGCACGATTGACCCGAATGATCTCCCGCAGGATCTCGAAGCAGACCGACTCCACCGTCTTGACCCGGCCCCGCCCCTTGCACTCGGGGCACTCGGAGCAGAGCACATGCTCCAGACTCTCGCGGGTGCGCTTGCGGGTCATCTCCACCAGACCAAGCTGGGAGAAGCCATTGACGTTGGTCTTGGCGCGATCCTTTGAGAGCGCCTGCTCCAGGCTGTGCAGCACCCGACGGCGGTGATCTTCCGACTGCATGTCGATGAAGTCGATGATGATGATGCCGCCGAGATTGCGCAGGCGCAGATGACGGGCGATGGCCGCCGTCGCCTCGACGTTGGTGTTGAAGATGGTCTCTTCCAGATTGCGATGACCGACAAAGGCGCCGGTGTTGATATCCACCGTGGTCATGGCTTCGGTCTGGTCGATGATGAGGTAGCCGCCGGATTTCAGCTCCACCTTGCGCTCCAGCGCCCGCTGGATCTCGTTCTCCACGTCGTAGAGATCGAAGATCGGCGACTCGCCGGGGTAGTACTCCAGCTTGCTGGCCAGCTCAGGCACGTACTCTTCGGTGAAGCGCTTGAGCTGATCGAAGCTCTGGCGCGAGTCGACGCGGATCTTGTCGAGCTCGGCACCGACGAAGTCGCGCACTACACGGAATGCCAGACTGGGATCTTCGTAGAGGATCTTGCAGGGGGGATACTTCTGCTTGCGCTCGAGGATCTTGCGCCACAGACGCTTCAGGAAGGCAGCATCCTGCTCCAGCTCCTGCTCCCCCACTCCTTCGGCAGCGGTGCGGATGATGTAGCCACCCAGCTCGTCCACATAACCGGCCACGGTGCGCTTGAGGCGCTCCCGCTCTGCTTCGGACTCGATACGTTGGGAGACACCGACGTGGGCGCTGCCCGGCATAAAGACCAGATAGCGGGATGGCAGGGTGATGTCGGTGGTGAGACGGGCCCCCTTGGTGCCCAGCGGATCTTTCACCACCTGCACCATGATGTCCTGCCCCTGACGCACCAGCTCGGCGATGTTGCCGACCTGGAACTGCTCCTTCTCCTTCACCGCCACACACTCGGTGTGGGGGACGATATCGGAGGCATGCAAAAAGGCCGCCTTGTCCATGCCGATATCGACGAAGGCCGCCTGCATGCCCGGGAGTACCCGGCTGATCTTGCCTTTGTAGATATTGCCCACGATGCCGCGTTTGGCCTGACGTTCTACATGCACTTCCTGCAGCAGACCGTTTTCGACCAGAGCGACCCGGGTTTCGGAGGGGGTAACGTTAACCAGCAGTTCTACCGACATAAGTAACCTTGCCTGTTCCAGTTTTGAATTCTTATACAGCCAATCCGGTACAACGCGCGCAAGGACGAACGCAGCAGCACAGCTGACGGGAAATTACCTGAGCTGTTCCAGATGATGCTTGATCAGCAGATCCGTTTCCAGCAGGGGCAGGCCGACCACGGCGCTGTAGCTCCCCTCGATACGGCTGACGAATTTGCCAGCAATACCCTGAATGCCGTAGGCCCCAGCCTTGTCACAGGGCTCACCGGTCTGCCAGTAGGCCTCGATCTCGGCCTCGTCCAGCTTGCGAAACGCCACGTTGGTGGTGACCAGACGCACGTCACAACGATCCTTGCTGGCCAGCGCCACCGCGGTCATCACCTGATGCACCTTGCCGGAGAGCGCCTCCAGCATATCCTTGGCATCGAGCAGATCGGACGGTTTCTCCAGCACCCTATCCCCCAGCACCACTATGGTGTCGGCCCCCAGCACCGGCAACGCTGTCGGCGCACACGCCACACCCACCATCGCCTTGTCGCGAGCGAGACGACAGACATAATCTTGCGGCTTCTCCCCCTCTTCCCGTTGCTCCGGTACATCCAGTTTCAGCACATCAAAACGGTAGCCAAGCTGGGTCAGCAGTTCGCGACGACGGGGAGAACCCGAGGCGAGATAGAGTTGCAGTTCGTTGTTTTTGCTCATATTTACCTGATATTGAAGCGGCGCCGCACCTTGCGCAGCACCAGAAATACCCAGGGCCATATTAGCATCGTCGTCAACATCGACCAAAAGTAGGCGAAGTTGAGGCTGGCCCGGCTGAACAGGTGCTCGGCCCAGAACACCGTCAGCTTGCCCACCAGCGACAGCCCACCGATGATCAGGGCCTGTTGCCAGAGGGAAAAGTTGCGGATCTTCTGGAACTGGAAGGCGGCCAGATAGGTAGTAATGGCCATCGCCATCGCCCGCACACCGAGGGTGCTGCCAAGCAGCACATCCAGCAGCAGGCCGGCCACCCAGGCGGTGCCGACATTGGCCCGGTGCGGCAAGGCCAGTGCCCAGTAAATGAGCACCATGGCCAACCAGTCCGGACGGAATGGATCAAATTCGAAAGGAAGCGGCAGGATCGACAGGCTCAAGGCCAGCAGGATCGAAATCCAGATCCAGATCCTGCCGCTGGCGGGTTGCAGCATCAGCGAGTGGCTCCAGCGGCGGAGGCAGCCGTTGCCACCCGTTCGCCATTCTCATCATCATGTACTTCGGGTTTCTTGTCGGTCCACAGCAGCAGCAGATAACGCAGCCGATCCAGCTCTACCAGCGGCTTGGCCTCGACCTGGGCGAAGGGCTTGCCCTCCACATATTCGGATCGGGTCACGGTCGCCACCGGATAACCTTCCGGGAAACGGCCACCCAGACCCGAGGTGACCAGCAGATCCCCCACCTGAATATCGGTGTTGCGCGGCAGGTTGCGCAGCTCCAGCTTGTCGAGCTCGCCACTGCCGGAGGCGATGGCGCGCAAGTCGTTGCGCAGCACCCGCACCGGAATACCGTGGCTGGAGTCGGTGATCAGCAGCACGCGACTGGTGGTGGAGCCCACGTGGAGCACCTGACCAATCACCCCCTGATCGTTGATCACCGCCTGACCGTTATAGACGCCATCCAGCGCCCCCTTGTTGATCAGCACCTGATGGCTGAAGGGGTCGGAATCCACCGAAAGCAGCTCGGCCACCATCTTGCGGGACTCTTTGTGCACCGGTGAACCCAGCAGCTCGCGCAGACGCTGGTTCTCGTGCTCCAGATGATCCATCTTGAGCAGGCGAGAGCGCAGGGTAAACAGCTGTTGCTCTTGCTGCTTGGTCTGCTCGATGAGATCGGCACGGGTCTGCACCTGGGTCGACATGGTGTCGAGCAGGGTACCGGGCGCATTGGCCATGTATTGCAGGGGACTGACTAACGAACTAAGGTAGACGCGGACATGGGTAAACACACCGAAGCGGGAATCCGCGACGATGGCAGCGATGGAGATGATGACGGCGAGAAACAACCGTAACTGAAGCGAAGGGCCTCTACCAAAAATGGGTTTCATGGGTCGTCAAAAAAGAGCCGGCACGCTGGCCGGCTTTGGGTCTTATTCGTAGTGGAACAGATCGCCACCGTGCATATCGATCAGCTCCAGCGCCTTGCCGCCGCCACGGGCCACACAGGTGAGGGGATCTTCGGCCACGACGACAGGAATGCCGGTCTCTTCCATCAGCAGACGGTCGATATCTTTCAGCAGTGCGCCACCACCGGTCAGCACCATGCCGCGCTCGGAGATGTCGGAAGCCAGTTCCGGCGGAGACTGCTCCAGCGCCACCATGACGGCAGCCACGATACCGGACAACGGCTCTTGCAGCGCTTCCAGAATTTCGTTGGAGTTGAGAGTGAAGCTGCGCGGTACACCTTCAGCCAGGTTGCGGCCACGGACTTCGATCTCGCGCACCTCTTCGCCCGGATAGGCGGAGCCGATCTCGTGCTTGATGCGCTCGGCAGTCGCTTCACCGATCAGGCTGCCGTAGTTGCGACGGACGTAGCTGATGATGGCTTCGTCAAACTTGTCGCCACCGATACGGACTGACTGGGAGTAGACCACACCGTTCAGAGAGATGATGGCCACTTCAGTGGTACCACCACCGATATCCACGACCATGGAACCGGTCGCTTCGGAGACCGGCAGGCCGGCACCGATGGCAGCGGCCATAGGCTCGTCGATCAGGTAGACCTCGCGGGCACCGGCACCCAGTGCGGATTCCTTGATGGCGCGACGCTCAACCTGGGTTGAACCGCACGGTACACACACCAGCACCCGCGGGCTGGGGCGGAAATAGTTGTTGTCGTGAACCTGCTTGATGAAGTGCTGCAGCATCTTCTCGGTCACGTAGAAATCGGCGATCACGCCATCTTTCATCGGGCGGATTGCGGAAATGTTGCCCGGGGTTCGGCCCAGCATCTGCTTGGCGGCATGACCGACAGCAGCGACCGATTTGGCGTTCCCGCGCTCTTGGCGAATGGCGACAACTGAGGGTTCGTTAAGGACGATCCCTTGATCTTTTACATAGATCAGGGTGTTGGCAGTTCCCAAATCGATCGACAGATCGTTGGAAAAGACGCCTCTGAGCTTTTTGAACATGGCTACGGGAAATCCTAAGAATTTGGAGGTGCAGAAAACCGGCTAACTTTACCAATGCCCACCCCAATGGGCAAGCGCTCAAACTGTCGCCAATCAATCAGGCGCGACAAAAATGCGAGTCATCACTCACTCGCACACGCTTGCAAACACTAATAAACAAGGATTTAGGGGGATGCTGTTGAGCCATTCCCTCTTTCACATCATTCAGTGCAATACTTCGCGCCGATAAATAATTCTGTCATTACCCCGGCTGGAGCCGAAAATGGCCTCACCTTGCAGGTTGCCGTCATTGGCACTCGTTGGGTCAGACAACCAGAGTGGCGATGATGGCTGTTTTGCCAATTCGACCTTGTAGGGAATGCGTACCGAGATATCCGGCTTGGCAAAGTGGAACAGGATCTCCCCGTCTTGCGCCAGTGCAGCGTCCCCACCCGGTGCCGAGCTGCCCAACCCCAGCTTGATTTTGCGACCCGCCCCCAGATTCAACTCGCGGGTCGCAGCATCAAAGGTGTGACTCGGGTTGAGGAAAGTGAACCCCTGATTGGCCAAAGAGAGCTGGGTACATTGATCTTCCTTGTTCAACAACCAGTTGCCCGCTTCGTAATATTGCATCTGCTGCGGAATGGCCAGCGGCGCCGAGGCCAGGCCTGCCTCCGTGCCCGCCTGCAGGCGGCCGAAATAGGCTTTCATTGGCACACTGTCGATTAAACGGGCATTACAACCGCGGCCACTGCAGTTACCCACTACGGCATCATTGAAATTCGGGCTGGCAATCAGCGTTCTGTCGCCATCGTTATCCCTCATATAAAGGCCAAACAGCAAAGAGTTGTAGGGACCATCCGGTTGCGTGTCAGAGAGGCGCACAAACTCGCTGCTACCGGCAGTCAAAGTCGCCCGGCCATTTAGCCATGGCAACGGCTGCAAACTGCGCAAGCGGTTCGACAGGGATTTACCATCCTGGTTATTGGCAACCGAGATAAAAGCACTCCCCTTGGCAAAGGGCCCCGTATAATTCAGGGTCTGTACACCCGTCGTGTTACGAGCCAGCACATCCAGCGCAACGCCAAAGGGCTGGCCCATGTAGGAGAACGCATTGCAGGCCGGCACAATATCACCGCTGACCAGATTGAAGTCGGCAGGAATAAAACGCCCCACCGGCTGGCTCTGGGCTGATGGGATGGTGTAATTGAAGTAGCCATTGGCTGGTGGCGTCGCCGTCATCCGGAACACTCCCACCTCGCTCACAGTCTGGCTAAGGCTATTGACACTGTTGGTCGCTGCCACGTGGTTGTAAGTAGAAGTACCCAATACGGCATTGGAGCCGGGGCTTGGTGCCACCAAGGTGCTACCCAAGCCAATGCCACTCAGCACAAAGTTGGGCGTAGTCTGATTTCCTGCGCAGATATCCCCATCATTAGCCGACTCCCAGGCTATCGCCTTGATATCTACCTGAAACGTCTCCCCCGCTTTTTTGAAGACTGGACAGCTGCTATCACCTGCCGCGCATACCCCTTGCGGAGGGGTAATGCACAAGCCCACCGGACGCGCTACAAACTGATCCGCGCCTAGCATCACCAGACCGGCTTCACTGCCAGTACCATCATAGCGGGCATCCAGTTGCACCTTGCCCGCATCCGGATAATTAACCGTGATGGTCGACTGCCCCTGCGCATCGAATAAGAGGGAGAGCGGCGTTGCCGCCCCCTGACTGGCACCAATCGTACTGCTGTTGACGCTCATCTGGCTGTTATAGGGGTTACTGGTGGGGGTGATATAGCTACCCCAGAACTTGACGCTCTTGCTCTGGTTGGCAAACCCCGGCACGCACTGCCTGGTCACGTCGCTCTTCTTGACCGCCTTGATGGTCACCGTCTGCGGCTGGTTCGAGTAGGTGTCGGGCACGTCGAAGATAAATCCGCTGTCGGCAAAGGTGAGCGCACAGGCAGCCGCACTCTTGGCGCCACCGCCAACCCGGCACAGGGTGGTACTCAACGGTTTGGTCGAGGGCGTCGAGCCGCTGACCCCGACGGTCACCGTACCGGCGGTATTCTGTCGCAGCGCCAGCGTGGTGGTTCCTCCGCTGAAGCTCACTTGATTGCCTCCCACCCAACCACCGCTGGTACTCGTTGCGGGTTGCAGGGTGGCAGTCACGGGTTCGGTCACCAACAGGCTGCAGTCGGCATTGGCACAGGCCCGAATGGTCAGGGTTTCAGGGTTGCAGGTCAGCGCATTGCCACTGTGGTCGAATTCGAAATGATCGATCTGGGTGCCCACTGGACTGGAACGCAGCGCACAGATCCGCACGTTATCGATCTCGTGGAAGTTGGTCACCGACCCGGTGGACCCAGTCAATGACAGCAGGAAGTTGCCCGGTACTGTCGCTTGGCCGGTCTGGCTCGTCATGTTGATTGGACCAACGAGCGTACGAAACCCGTCACCGCTATCCCGTTCGACGGTGGCCACCGAGTTGCCCGCCGTGCGAGAGTCGACCGTAATGCGATAGCGGTGGGGGCGATTGCTGTTGGTACCGCTGTCGACGGTCGGGTTGAGATTGCTGGCGGTTCCGGCCAGGTAGCGGTAACCGGAGGTACCGGAGCCGGATCCGCGAATAGATACGGCCTGCGGTCGGGAGCCGATATTATAAGACCCCCCCTCATTGGCGTAGTTGCCGTATTCGTCGATCCCGACACCAAGCCAGCCGCCCGCAAAACCACTGATCCCGGTCTTGAAACCGTATCCTAGGGGGCCACCAAACGCACCTGGTTGTGGCGTCAGGGTGGCATCCGAGAGCACCACCGCCATGCCATCCGCCCCGCTTGTGCCGGAAGTCTTGTAGGCGTATTGATCGAACTCGACCGTCACCAGGTTACCAGCCCCGGGGAAGAGGCGCTGGAAAGTGGCCGACGTGGCCTGGTTGGTGACGTTCTGGGTGAGACGCAGGCGACCATTCTGCACCGATGGCAATGTGCTGTTGTTGCGCTGAGCCACGACCCAACTGTCGGGGTTGATCTGGCTGCTTTCGAAACCGTCGACAAAACAGGTCAGCATCGGCGGAAGTACCGCTTCATTGATGCTGGACTGGGCATCCATGGCCAGATAGCGGGCCGTCACCCTGCCATAGACGGTGGCATTATTGTTCATGGTGAGCTTCCCATCGGCATAGAGATAACCATAAAACGTGGTGCGGTTGTCGATCACCATGTCGTTATAGTTAACCCAGATGAGACTGCCCTGATTATTGGCATTGATATTGACCGTATTGACCAGCTTGACATCCTGATTGACGAAAATCCGGGTGGTGCCACTGCCTGAGAGACGGATGGTACCGCTGTCCAGAATCAGCTTGTCGATGAAGTAATCCCCCTCCCCCAGCACCAGGATCGCGTTGTTGCGCACTGTCAGCGTCTTGATCAGGTAGGTGCTGCGGCTGGGGAACGTCATAGTGCAGTTTTCTACCGTCATCGCACCATAAGAGGTACTGGAAGCCGTTTGCGCACCGAACGAACAGAGCTGGGTCGAATTGGAGGTGATGGCGGGAAAAGCATTATTCCCGCTCAGGGACAGCCCGCGGATATCTTTGCCAGTAACGCTACAAACCATGTAGCCGCCAGTACCATCATCGCAGCGCGGCGTATTGTTCTGATCCGGCTGGATGGAGCAGAAGTTGAGAGGCAAACCGCCGGAACCGTTGATCTTGGCGTTGTTGAGTTGGCTAAGCTGGTAGCCGCTAATCTGATGGCAAACGTTATTGTTGTTGCCATGATGCCCTTGCACCACATCCGGAAAGAGCGTGCCTGTGTCGATAGGGTCGAAGGCCCAGACATGGCCAGTAAAGAGGGCAAGCGCCCATACCCATTTCATTGTCCGCCTCCGTCATACGCTTCAAGCATCAGAGTTCTGCTCACGGCAAAATCGGGACTCGCACTATCCAGTTCAGAGGAACCACAGGTTCCGACACTCTCGAGACGATAGCCATTAGTCACGGCACCGTTATAGGTCACCGGAACCTGAGTGCAACGCACAGCAACTTGGCACTGCACCAGACCGGTAACGCCGGTGAACGAGGGGGTCGGGCTGATCCAGTCACAACGATCCTGGGGAGATGGCGCAGCAGGCCGGTTCGGAAACAGCTGATACAGAGCAATCTCCAGCCCGCTCTGGGCGGCCAGCAGAGCACGCACACTGCGTACCTCCACGGTATTTTTCTCGCTACTGTCGACCAGAAAACGGCCCATGGCGGCCGCCAGCAGCGCCATCACCACGATCACAAACAGGGCGATCATCAGGGCGCTACCACGCATCCGTCCTGCCGGGAGTGCATCACGGGACATTGAACACCTCGATCTTGTGGCTGAAGGTGACCGACTCCCCCTTGCGTTCGAACAAGAACCGCATGCCAAACTCCCCTTCCGCGTTGAATGCCGATGTTTCCCGATAGAAACCGCCAGCGCGGAGCGACTCTGCCATCAGCACGCCTTGCGCAGGTAAAGGAGCACCGATTGCGGCACTGGCACGAGTGAGGGTGCCCCCATCAACGCAATAACGTACCTGTTGATTGGCAAAGTAGACACGGCTACCGGGAGAGAGGCCAGCCAGACTCTCGCTATTGGTATAGCGGATCGTTTGTGCGCCGGAGACGGGCGCCAGCACATCAGCAACCCTGGCCACACAGCGGCCATATTCACAATTGCTCAGCAGCGACCCTGCACTTGGGTCAGGTACCGGGAAAACGATCATCCAGTCACCTTTGCCGACGGCTAACGGATCTGCACTCGACGGGCTGGCAGCAGAAGCCGGAGTCGCCATCACCAGCTCAAGGGTAGCCGTGCTCCCCGACATGGCACGGTTAAGTGCCAGATAGCGGCTGGAGGTGCTGATAGGCCAGAACCGCAGGCAAGCCCCCGAGTCAACCCAGGTACCATCAAGCGTCTCGATCCGCTCCGATCCTGGCACCGCATCGCGCAGTTCGCGGTTAAGCCGCTCCATGGCGAAACGGGCATCGCTCATCAACTGTTCACGACTGCTGGCATCACCATAGATCTGGCTGCCGATGCCGATAAACTGGCTGGTAAATGTCGCCATGATGCCCAGCAGCAGGATCACCATCACCAGCTCGACCAGGGTAAAGCCACTGTTACCCCCAGGTTTACGGTAAGTTCGACTAGCCGCCAGACATAATCGGAAGCCGGAAGTGGTTACAGGAGCGGACTTTCGGACAGGCAGGCAACCCCCGACAGCGGAACGATTCATCAGTAGTTCCCCCGGTAGAAGGAGAAGTCGAGTACGCTCTCATCCGGCAGCTTGATCTGCAGATCAATCCGCTTGCCCACAGAACAGGGTGCGGTACAACTCTTGAAGGTGCCATCGCTAAAATCGACGGCGCTGACCGCAATCCTGACCTGATAGTTGCGATACTCCTCGCCGCTGATCCCCGCCGCCGTCTGGGTAAACCAGCTGGCATCCCGCCAGTTTCCCGCAGTATCGAAGTCATCCACATCGTTATAGGCGTAGGGAGCCGGCTCACCATCGGGGCCATAACTGCCGGAGCAGGGAGCTATGTTCACCCCCGCCACCTGCTCGCCACAACGATAACGGCCACCATTATGATCCGAATGTTCATCAAACGACTTTTGCAGGATCTCGCCGGAGAGGCGCTGGGCCAGCTGGGCGGCGCGTACCTGCTGCACCGGGTCTACCGCCTGCGGCGCCTGATTGATAAGCAACCCCAAAATGCCGGTCAAGGCCACCGCCAGCAGCACGATGCCAACGATCAGCTCAATCAGGGTAAAGCCGCGCTTAAGGGATCTCATGGATATACCCCTCAGACTCAATCTGGATGCGGCTGGTTTCGCGACCATCACTCACCAGCAAGGTACAGCCGTTGGCACAGCTGCCTAGCGGTCTGCCCATCTGATCGAAGCGGAGTACGAAGCTTCTGTTGCTGTTCAGGGAAAGCGTGATTCCGTCAGAGGCGGTCACCAGCCGACCACGGGTGCGCAGGTTATCGGTCCAACCACTGCCCAGATCATCGCTGGCGGGACACGCCGCATAAGTACGGTGGGCAAAACGGGGAGAGGCGACCACCAGCAGGGTACAGCGGTTGGCAGGCTCATGCATATTGACGGTCTGTACCAACCGCAGACGGGTCAGCAGTTCATCACGCACAGTTTGAGTTTCAACGCCGCCTTTGCCCAGCCATTTGGGCACGACAAAGGCGGCGAGAATCCCGAGTAACAGGATCACCACAACCAGTTCAATCAGGGTAAAGCCCTTGGTTGCAGGCATGGTTTTTCTCATAGGGGGAAAGAAGAAAGCGAGGCCAAAGCCTCGCTTGATAATTCAATCAGTTGCTACAACCTGTCACATCAACACTGAATGCAGCGGCTGAAGTGGCCTCATTGTATTTAACTTGGCAATTAGCGTTATTGCCAGCCGCCTTGGGCTTGAAGGTCCCTTTGGATGCAGATACTTCATCCCACCCATCTAAAGTAACGGCGTTTGCAATGGTACCTACTGTCGGATAGCCATACTTGGCATCGACGGTAGTGCCAGCAACAGAGACTGCCGCAGAAGAGTTTTCAATACCTTGGATAGCCGCCTTACTGTAAATCATCTGAGCCGCACTCTGTAGTGATGCTTTGACCCCATCAGCAGCTGCTTTACGCGCATCATCCTGCAGATTCAGGAACTTGGGTGCAGCGGTGACCGCCAGAATACCCAGAATAATGATCACGATAACCAGTTCGATCAGGGTAAAACCCGCCTGTTTTTTCATTTCACTTTCCTCTGTCAATTGATGTTGGTAGTCACCTGACCGGACGCCGGACGGTAACTGAAACTCATGAATGCATCAGTACTGCCTTGCGGATCCTGATACTTGCCATCGCTGCCCTTACTCAAACTATTGACCAGATAGTAACGACAGACCGAATCCAGTCCATTACTGCTCACAGTGGCATAGTATTTCAGGTCATTGCCGCTACCGCGTACTTCATTGAAGTTGGCCGTAGCCTTGGGCGGGTTTTGCAGCAACCCCTCCCAAATCTTGAGACAACGCTCTGCGCTCAGATTGGCCGGATCCACATCCGGATTGCCGCTAGCCGCAGTATCCATGGGATAGCCGGGAGACAACTCGCCGTTGCTGATCTGGGCATCGGTCGGCGTGGTCAGATAGAAGCGGCTGCCGTCATAGAGCACGGTATTGAGGCTATCCTGTTTGGCGCGCCCTTCCGCTTCCCACTGGGCCCGCACTAGCGACACTCCTGTTGCAAAACCACCCGAGACGCCCTCGACGCTGGCCTTTTTCGCCTCGTCGGTTACATCCAGAAAACGGGGCAATGCTGTTACCGCCAGGATCCCCAGGATCACGATAACGATCACCAGCTCAATCAGGGAGAAGCCGGCGGTCACTCTTGTCATCCCGTTATTTGGCATTGATGGTGCCATTGGTTTCATTTTCATGCTCCCTTGGTAATGGCCGATATTATTTCATGCAGACCTAAAAAAATCATGTAGTTGGGTCATATGATTAGCCTCATTCAAGGCTTTTTAATCACTCGCCCGTCGGAAAACAGATAAACCAGCCAATAACCATCCCACCCCATCTCGCACCCGCTGCCATCGGGGCGGGCCAGAAACTGCAAGGGTGGCATGCCCCCCTCCGTCTCTCCCACCAACGCCAGCCACAACTGACGACAATTTTCTGATGGTGATTGCAGGGGCAACAGTCCGAGTGGCCAGCCACGCTCATCAAATTGCCAACCATGACCCGCGCTATGCAGGGTGTCGGGGCGCCGTTCATTCAGCCAGATCCCGTGCAAACGCTGTGCCCGCTCCGCAAATTGCTCCCCCAGCAGGGTGAGCGAAAGCTGTTGCGCCTCCTCCCGGTTGATCTGATAGCTGCGCACCAGGGTCGTGACGATCACCATCAGCAGGATTATCACGGCGATCCGCCGATATCCGGCCAGCCAGCGATCATCCTGTTGTGTCTGTCTGTTCATCCACTCCTCGACTCCCTCGCCCTATTGCCTCTTACGACGCTCATCATGCCCAGCCACTCAGGTGTGAAGATGCCGAGTTACTTGCTACGAACCACTCACATCCCGCTCGCATCATGTCCCACCATTCTGGCGTGAAGATACGGGGTTACTTGCCTCTTACGGCCCTCATCATGTCCCACATAGGCGTGAAGATACCCAGCGCCAGGATCAACACCATTACTGCCACGATCCCGATCAGGATCGGCTCGATGCGGGCGGTGAGACTCTTGAGGTCATAATCCACCTCGCGCTCGTAATACTCGGCCGCTTCGTGCAGCAGGTCATCGACCTGACCGGTCTCCTCACCCACGGCGATCATCTGCATCACCAGCGGGGTGAACAGGCCGCTGCTGCTGGCGGTGCGAAGCAGGCTCTCGCCCCGCTCGATACCGGCGCGCATATCCCGTACCCGCCCCGCCATATAGGCGTTATCCACCGCATCGGCCACCAGGGTCAGCGCGGTGTTCAGCGGCACCCCTGCCTTGAGCATCATGGAAAAACTGCGGGCAAAACGGGCCAGCAGGGAGCGCTCTATGATGGTGCCGACGATCGGCAACTTGAGCTGCCAGCGGTGCCAGGTCAGCTTGCCCTTGGTGGTGGCGACCCAGCGGCGCCAACCGAACACCATCCCCGCCAGAATAGCGAGCAGCAGCCACCAGTAGTTGACAAAAAAGTGCGAGGTGGCGAGCAGAATGCGGGTCGCCAGCGGCAACTCCACCCCGAATTTGGCGAACATGCCGGCAAACACCGGGATCACCATGATATTGAGGATCACCATGGCGATACCGATGGCGATCATCACGAAGCTGGGGTAGCGCATCGCGGTCTTGATCCGCTTGCGAGTCTCCAGCTCCAGCTCGAAATAGTTGGCGAGCTGCAAAAAGGACTCTTCCAGCTGACCTGTGTTCTCACCCACATGGATGATGGCGACGAACAGGCTGCTGAATACCTTGGGGTGCGCCTGCATCGAGCTGGAGAGCGGGCGACCGTTGCCAAGATCTTCCCCCAGCGAGTGAAGCGCCCGCTTGAGCGGCTTGCTGTGGGTACTCTCCTCCAACCCGGCGATGGCACGCAGGATCGGGATCCCGGCCCGGGTCAGGGCATACATCTGGCGGCTGAAGATCACCAGCTCATCCAGCTTGACGCCACCTTCCAGCAACAGTGACCAGTCGATGGCGGCGGACTTGGCCTTGCCCGGTTTGAGCTCGGTGGGCATCACACCACGGCGCATCAGCTGCTCGGCGGCCGCCATCTCGTTGGCCGCTTCGACCACGCCACTGGTGGCGTTGCCCTGGCTGTCACGCCCCTTGTAAGCAAAGTTAGCCATCGCTTACCCCAAATCCTCGGCCAGTCGCAACACCTCATCCACCGAGGTGATCCCCTGACGGGCATAATCGAGGGCAGTGAGGGCCAGCGGCCGGTAGTGTTCGTGTTGACGGGCCGCCTTGGCGAACCCTTCCGCATCGTTGCGGCGCAGGGCATCCATCATCGGCTGATCCAGCTCCAGTAGCTCGTAGACCCCGATCCGGCCGGAATAACCGGTAAAGTTGCAGCTCTGGCAACCCCGGCCCTTGTGATAGGTATGCTGGCCAGGCGCCTCGCCGGAAAGCACGGTGAGCCAGCTGGCCTGCCCTTCGTCGGGCGCCTTCTCCTCGACGCAGTGCTCACATACCCGCCGCACCAGCCGCTGGGCGACCACAGCCCGCAGGGCACTCGCCACCAGATAGCCGGGCGCCCCCATGTCGATAAGGCGCAAGGCACTGGTCACCGCATCGTTGGTGTGCAGGGTGGTCAGCACCAGGTGACCGGTGATGGCGCCACGCAGACCGATCTCCACCGTCTCGTTGTCACGCATCTCACCCACCAGCAGGATGTCCGGATCCTGACGCAGGGTAGAACGCAACACGTGGGAAAAGGTGAGACCGATCTTGGGATTGACCTGCACCTGGCTGATACGGGGCAAACGATACTCCACCGGATCTTCGACCGTGATGATCTTGTTGCTGGACTGGTTGAGCTCGGAGAGAGCGCCATAGAGGGTGGTGGTCTTGCCGCTACCGGTGGGGCCGGTCACCAGGATCATGCCGTGCGGGCGTTTGAGCTGACGACGGAAACGGGTCAGGATCTCCGGCGGCATGCCGGTCTCGGTCAGCGACAGGATGCCGGAGGATTGATCCAGCAGACGCATCACCACAGACTCGCCATACTGCACCGGCATGGTGGACATCCGCACATCCACATCACGGCCGCGCACCTTCATGTTGAAACGGCCATCCTGCGGCAAGCGCTTCTCGGAGATATCGAGCCCGGCCACCAGCTTGAGACGCAGCACCAGCGCCTGGGCGATGCGCACCTCGTTGAGGATATTCTCGTGGAGGATGCCGTCGATCCGCTGGCGAATGCGCAGCACCTTCTCGTCCGGCTCGATGTGGATATCCGACGCTCCCACCTGCACCGCATCCTCGAACAGGGAGCGCAGCAGCTTGGCCACCGTCGCCTCCCCCTCGTCATTGGCCCCCAGATTACCTGAACCCAACTCGAAGCCGGAGTCCTGATACTCCTCCTGCAGCTGTTCGGCGAAGCTCTCAATCTCGCGGGTGCGGCGATAGAGGCGGTCAAAATAGTCCAGCAACTGCCCTTCCCGCGCGACCGCCAGCACCATCTCCCGCGGGCTCAGCAAGGCAGCAATGGCATCCAGCGCACTCAAGTCCGCCGGATCCGACATGGCTACCGTCACCTTGTCGTCGGTAAGGTTGACCGCCAGCGCCCGATAACGGCGCGCCTGCACTTCGGGCAGCAGCGGCACCGCGGCGGCATCGATGGTGAGGTTATTGAGATCGAAGAAGGGTACATCCAGCTGGCGAGCGAGGAACTGCAGCAGCTGTACCTCGCTGATAAAGCCGAGGTCAATCAGAGTGGTACCCAGTTTGCGTCCGGTCTGACGCTGCTGCTGCAGGGCAAGCTGCAACTGATCATCAGAGATGATCTGCTCCTGAACCAGCAGGTCGCCGAGGCGCATTTTCAGTCTGGGTTGTGCCATGTTTGCTCCGATATCTGTTACTTCACACCCGTTGCCGCATCCGATGAGGCTTCGCTCATCGAATCTGCGTTTATCAAGGGGTTAGTTGGCCAATTCGTTGTTCCAGCCAGTTGGTCGACGCCTCGCCGAGATTGCCGTGCAGCAGGGCGTTGCGATAGGCATCGAGTGCCCGCTGGCTGTGCCCCTGACCATCCTCGGCGACACCGAGACCAAGCCACCAGCGGCCCTGATCCGGCTGCTGGCGCAGCAGCTTCACATAGAGCGCCGCCGCATCGGCATTTTGACCCAGCTCCTGGGTCAGACCCGCCCAAGTGGCGTAATAGTCCAGGTTGCTGGCAAGATCAGGTTGATAACCGGACAACCAGCCAAGCGCCTGCTGTTGCTGCCCCTCGTTGATGGCAAGACGGGCCAGCAGCAGACGAAAATCGGCCTGTTGGGGATCGAGCCGGATCCCCTCCTCCAGCAGCTGGCGCGCCTCGGTCAGGCGCCCCTCGCCGTAGAGCAACCCCGCCAGTTGCTCGCGCGCCCCCTGGTTATAGGGATCGTGGGCCAGCACCTGATAGTAGTTGTCCTGCGCATCCCGCAGGCTTCCCTTGGCCATGGCGGTCGTCGCCTTGCGCTCCGCCAGTGCCGCCAGCTCCTTGGCCGACAGCTCGACCGTCTCGATCTTCAATATGCCCGGTTTACGCGGGGCGCTGGCGACAGCCTGCTGCTCTGCCGCCAGTTCGGCGTAGAGCTCGGGCTGCAGCTCTTCATCGGTCGGCTCCGAATCGTCAACATCGCTGGAGGCATCAAAGGGGGCACCATCGGCCATCTCTCCCTCTACCTGCCCGCCAGCGGTATCAGCCACTCTCTCATCCCCACCCGGCAACGGCAGCGCAGCGGCCACTGCGACCGGCTCGGGCGGATTGACTGGCTCGGCGGCCCGTGTCACCACATCGGGAACCACCACTTCGCTGGCGGCGACGACAGGGTGTGTCTGCTGCCAGTAGATCCAGGTGCGCCAACCGAGGATCCCCAATGCCAGACCACAGATCAGGGTCAGCAGCAACATCCACCACCCCTGCTGGCGCGCAGGGGCAATATAGACGGCAGTTCCCTCGGCGCCTTGCTGGCGCCGATCCAGATCTTTCAGCATCTGGTTGATAACGCTCATGGCCAGACTCCATAAGCCAGGGCGCACCCCAGTAACAGTAACAGTAACAGGGGCCACCAGCGCAATGGCGCAAAGCGGCTGGCATCGTCGGTATCGCGAATGGCGAGCCTCACCAGACGGCTATCGATCCGGCGCCCCCCCTGACCGTAGGCCAGCATCAGGCACTTGTGCGCCAGGATGTTGATAAGTCTCGGGAGCCCTCGCGAGGCCCGCCACAGCATCCGCATGGCGCGGCCGGCAAACAGTGGTGCCCCACGGTAGCCGGAGACCTGCAATCTGTGCTCCAGATAGGCGCGGGTCTCGTCAAAGCGCAGCGGGCGCAGGCAGTATGAAAAGCCGATCCGCTGGCGCAGTTGGCGCAGGTGGGGCCTGGCCAGTCTGATATCCAGCTCCGGCTGGCCGAACAGCACGATCTGCAGCAACTTGCTCGATTCTGTCTCGAGATTGCCAAACAGGCGAATCGCCTCCAGCGTCTCGTCAGGCAGCGCCTGGGCCTCATCGATCAGCACCACCACCCGACTGCCCTGCTGGTGCAGGCTGATCAGGTGACGATGGATGCGATCGGTAAGATCCAGCTCACTCTGCTCCCGCACCGACAACCCCAGCTCCAGCGCCAGCGCTGTGCGCAGCTCGGCCGGGCTGAGGTGGGGATTGGGCAACCAGGCGAGCCGCACCGGGCACTCTTCCGAGCCCAGCTCGCTCAGCAGTTTGCGGCAGAGCAGGGTCTTGCCGGTACCCACCTCGCCGGTCACCTTGATAAATCCCTCCCCTTGCGCCAGCGCCCAATTGAGCACCTGTAGCGCCTCCTCGTGAGGGGGAAGGCCGTAGTAGAAGCCGGTATTGGGGGTGAGGCCGAACGGCGCCTCCTGCAGGCCGAAGTGGCTCAGGTACATGGGCGCTCACCAGCCAGTACGGGGAACCTGCGACCGCGAGCCTCGGCCCGCAGTACGGCGGAATGGAAAGATGCCAATCGCCAGCTCATGGCTTACCCCTTCGCCGGATACCACTTGTCGAGCAGATCTGCGGAACGCTGCAGCTCGTTTTGCCAGGTATCTTTCTCCACCACGGTCGGTTTGAGCATGATCACCAGCTCCACCTTCTTGGTGCTCTCGCGACGATTGGTAAAGGCTTCGCCCACCCAGGGAATATCTCCCAGCAGCGGCACCTTGCTGACGATCTCCTGCTTGTCGGTCTTCATCAGACCACCGATGACGATAATGTCGCCGTTATTGGCCTGCACCACGGTATCGGACTCGCGGATCGAGCTCTTGGCGAGCGGCAGCTCCAGCGGTTTGGCGGTACCGACGTTGATGGTCTTCTTCTGCTCTTCTGTGTCGATAACGGAAGGGTGGATATGGAGCAGCACCTTGCCCTCTTCATCGATTTGCGGCGTTACGTCCAGCGCAATACCGGAGAAGAAGGGGGTCAGCTCCACATTGGGGGTCACGATAGGTTCGGCCGTGCCGGTCGAGGTCACCGTAGTGGTCGAGGCATTGGTGACGAAATATTCGTCCGTCCCCACCTTGATCACCGCCTTCTGGTTGTTGGTCGCAGTGACCCTCGGGCTGGAGAGGGTATTCACATCGCCCTGGGTCTTGAGCAGGTTGACCGCCACCTCGAAGTTGCCATCAGAGATCGTGAAACCGGCGCCGCCGCCCAGCGCACTGAAGATCTGGTTGGGGGTGGTGGGCAGCTGGGTCTTGGCAAGTGACTGGCCGCCGGTAATACCCTTGCCGCCATCCCAACTGGCGGAGAGACCGCTCCAGTCAACCCCCTGCTCATACCCTTCGTTGAGGGCGACTTCGATGATCCGCGCCTCCAGCACCACCTGGCGCTTGAGGTGACTCTCGGATTGATTGAGGAATTCACGTACCGCCTTGAGCTCCTTCGGATAGGCGCGAATAGTGACCAGACCCGCCTGCGGGCTGGTGATCACGGCGCGACCATCACCCGTGCCAATCAGGGTCTGCAGGGAGTCGCGCAGATCGGTCCAGTAGTCGCTGTTGGTGTCAGTCTCGATCCGGGTACCGTTGCTGTTGTCACCGCTCGAGTTGTTGCTGGAGGAGCTGTTGCTGCCGCTGTTGTTGGACGCGCTGTCGAAACTGCTGTTATTGCTGCCATTGTTGTTGTCATTGGCAGTCACCCCGCCGGTGCTGACCGAGGTGCGGGATAGGCCACGGCGGGACATCATCAGATAGTTGACCGGAATGGTTTCGGTGCGCAGACCCGCCGGATAGATGTGGAAGACATTGCCCTTGCGCTGCACGTCGAAGCCATACATGTCACCTACCACCGCCAGCACCTCCGGCAGGGTCACATCCTTGAGCTCGACCGAGACCAGCCCGGCCACCCCGGGATGAACCGCCACGCTGTAGCGGGAGCCCTTGAACAGGGAACCGAAAAACTCCACCGCCTCCACGTCGTGAGCCGCGATGCGCAGCCGCTTCTCCGGCATGCCGACCGGCATCTGCGGCCGGTTCAGCTGCAGCAATTCACTCTGCACCGATTTGGGCAAGGCGGTCAGCGGGGCAGCCTGCTTCTGCTGTTCGTTCATGGCCTGTTTGAGAGCATCCTTGGCCTGGGTCGGCTCGGGGTGCTGATACGTGGTACAGCCTGCGGCCATCATGGCCATGGTGATCAGACAGAGACGGTGTTTTTTCATGTAATTAGAGCACCCTGACTTGCAATTAAACTCGATAAAGCCGCTCCACCTCTCGAAAGGCAAGCACGACTCAAACCCGGATCTTGCTGGCAAAGAGTGTGACCGCGTGGCGTTTGCCCGCCTTTTCCAGCACCACGGCATCTGCCGTGATGGCCACCAGCGTATAGCCATCCACCTGTTGCCCGACCCGATAACTCTTGCCATTGAGCACCGCCAGCGCCGGGCCATTGCCCAGCACCACACTCTGCAGCTTCGGTAAACCGGTGTTGCTCTCGCCGGTCGCACGGGCGCCAATCGCCACATCCGCCAGCGGTGCGGTGGGATCCTGCAATACCTCGACCTGCTCCGCCTGTACCAGCAAGCTGAACAGGCAACAGCACAACGCAAACACTCTAGCCACGGATAAACTCCTTGCTGGTACTCAGGGTGTAGATCTCCATCTCCACCACCGCGCCGGGATAGGATTTGACCCGGTAGTCGAACTGCTTCCAGTAAAAGTGGCGCGGCAAGGCTTCCAGCGCTTTGAGATATTGATAAACATCGAAATAGCCGCCTTCTAGCTGAAGCCGGATACCATGTTTGTAGAGATTGACCTTCTGTTCTCCCGCCATCAGCGGGGTCGGCTCCAGCGAACTGAGCGCCAGCATGTGAAGGTTGGCGGAGCGGGAGAGCAGCGCCTCCAGCACCTGCGGCATCTCGTGCGCCGGGATCAGATCGACGGTCTGGGCCTTCAGCTCATCGTCGATCCGGGCCAGATCCGCTTCGACCTGCGCCAGCTGGTCGCGAACGCCCTGATTGGGATCCCGCTTGAGCCGAGCCTGTTTGCCGAGGTTCTCCAGCTCCATGATTTCGAGGTCGCGCTCGGCGGCGCTCAGGGCCATGCGATCCTGCTGCAGGCGGGTATCGGCGCCATCGAGCCAACCGTAGATGCTACCAGCGCCCAGCAAAACCAGACCGGTAAGCAGGATCAACACCCGCTCCCGCTGGCTCAACAGGGCGATACGCTGGCCCCACGCCTGCCATTGTGCTTTCAGGTTCATCAGGGTTTCTCCCGCGCGATGCCGCTCAACTGGAAGGTCAGACGACCCTCCTCGTCACGGCCAAGGGTCAGTTCACCAAACTCCTTGCCTACCAGACTCGGGGTCTGCTTGAAGCGGTTGACCCAGGCCGGCACATCCTGACTGCGTCCGGCAAAACCGGAGAGGTTGATCCGCCCTTCGTTGATCTCGATGCGCTGCAACGAGAGGTTGCTGCTGCGAATGCGGGAGAGATCCGCCATCACGCTGGCATAGCCCTGGGATTTTTGCAGAGACAGGCTACCGAGCTGACGCATCAGCCCCTGCTTGGCGGTCAGCTCATCCCGTTTATTGACCAGTTGCTGTTGCAGCCGGGGATCCGCCTGATGGCGCGCCAGCTCGGCATCGAGGCGTCTGGCCTCGCTGCGCTTGAGCTCCAGCTCGGCGGTGCGTTGCGCTAGCGCCCGGCTGACCTGTTGCTGCTGCCAGCTGTAACCGATAGCCGTCAGCAGGATCAGCAACAGCGCAACACCCCATACCAACGCCATCTGATTGAGGCTGGCCCACTGCCGCTTGGGACGAAACTCGGCACCATAAAGGTTTATCTGACGTTTCATCACGCATCCTCCCCGATGGCGGCTGCGTAGGCAGAAAGGTACTCGACGCCAGCCAGCAACATTGTCTTGTTGACCATGGCAGCAAGGGGGAATAACACTCTCATTGATCATCCCCCAATGCGGCAGCATAAGCCGAGAGGTATTCGACGCCGGCCAGCACCGCCTTGTTGGCCATGGCGGAGACGGCAAAGCCGAAGGTCTGCTCCATGTGACGCACCAGGGTACCGATAAAGGGCGAAGCGACGGCAAACTGCATCTGCCCCAGCTCGGGCAATTTGAGCTGGCCCGCCAGATAGTCGAGGGAGCGCTGGATCTCCAGCGCCAGTGAATCGAGCAGCATGGCGTCAGGCTCATGTTCGCCGGTCAGGCTGGTGAAACCGCGCAGCTGGCGGGAGAAGCAGAGCCCCCCCTGATGGAAGACCAGCAGTTGCAGATCCTGCCCCTTGGGCTGCCACAGCAGCATGCGCACAGTGTCATCCGCTTCATAGAGAGAGGTGAGCGCCAGCTCGTCGCTGATGATGGATTGCAGGGTGGCGATGCCGTTGATGGCATCGGCCAGCTGTTGCACCCGGCTCTTGGGCAGGCAGATCACATTGATGCGCGGACGACCGGCAGGCGGGGTGGGCAAGTCCACATAATCCATCGCCAGTTGCAGCACGGGTTCGCTGACATAGTCCTTGATGGCCCAGGGGAGCGCCCCCGCCATCTCGGCGTCAGGCACGGCAGGCTTGTCGATCTGGATCTGTTGATAAAGGCTGGCGGCGAGGGCTACCCGCACTTTAGACTTGGCCAGCCCATAACGGCTGAACAGCTCGTTCATGGCCACAGCCCACTCCTGTGGGCCGTTGATGGTGCGCGTCGCGAAGACGGGGGGATTGCCCACTGCAGCCAGCATGATCCTGTCATTGGCCAACAAGAGCCCGACCTGGCGGCTTGGCGTCGACCGTCTGAACAGTTTTTTCATGTAAGCCCGCCCATCAATAGTGATTAAATGTATGAAATACTAACATAAACAGCAGATTAGCCTCTATATAAAAGACGGACTCACCATTGCAAGCCAGCCTTCCAGCCGAGCCAGAGGGGTCAGCTATCCTGCCCTTCCCCCTGCACCCCCTCCACCACCCGTTGCTGACCCGCTACGGCGTCGAACTCTGGTGCAAGCGGGATGATCTGATCCATCCGACCATCTCCGGCAACAAGTGGCGCAAGCTCAAATACCACCTGCTTCATGCCAGAGAGCACGGCAAACGGCATCTACTCTCGTTTGGCGGCGCCTACTCCAATCACATCCATGCACTGGCAGCAGCAGGGTGCCAATCTGGCCTTCGAACTACCGGTATCATACGGGGCGAATCTGATGCCGTCAGCAATACCACCCTGAGGGATGCCAGACGCTGGGGTATGGATCTCGTTTTCGTCGACCGCCAGAGTTACCGCCGTCGCCAGGATCCCGACTGGCTGGCCCAATTCGATGCACCCGATACCCTGATCGTGCCGGAAGGGGGCAGCAGCCCGCTGGCTATCCCCGGGGTTGCCGAACTGGTCGGCGAGGTACCCTTCTCGCCGGATCTCTGGGTACTGCCCTGTGCCAGCGGCGGCACCCTGGCGGGCCTAATCGCTGGCAAACAGGACCGGGAGCAGATCCTCGCCATTGCGGTACTGAAAGGAGGCGGCTTTATCGCTGACGAGGTGTGTCGCCTCCATCCCGCTGCCGCCAGCATCCCCGGCTGGCGGGTCGCACTCGATCACCACGATGGTGGCTACGCCAAATTCAGCCCGGCCCTCTGGCAGTGGGTTCAAGATTTCAGCGCCGAAACAGGTCTGCCTTTGGAGCCCATCTACAGCGGCAAGGCGATGTGGGGGCTGTTTCGCGAGCTGGCTGCGGGCCGCATCGCCCCCGGCAGCAAGATTGTCTTTATCCATACCGGCGGCATGCAGGGATTGGCCGGACTGCGGGAGCAGGGGCGACTGTGAGCCCCGCCTGACGGCAACCGAAAACAAGAGAGGGTCGCCCCACGACGACCCTCTCTTGTTTATCTCAATCACCAGCCGGCTCCTGCACCAACCGGCGTGGCTCGGCAAACCAGGGCCCCTGCCCGGCATGCACCCCGAGGTGGCGCAGCATCTTCCACTCATCGCCA
Source organism: Aeromonas sp. 600886 (assembly GCF_049174935.1). Taxonomy (NCBI): domain Bacteria; kingdom Pseudomonadati; phylum Pseudomonadota; class Gammaproteobacteria; order Aeromonadales; family Aeromonadaceae; genus Aeromonas; species Aeromonas sp. 600886. The sequence goes on from NZ_JAAKUB010000002.1 coordinate 147,785, forward strand.
CTCTCTACCCCCACCGCCAGCACCCGGGTACGGGTATTGGCGCAGCCCCCCACCAGACTGCGGACCGCCATCTGGTTCACCTGTCGGGCGTGAATCTCCCGCACCAGGCTGGGGTGCAGCTTGAGGAAGTTGATCTCGAACTCCTTGATGTACTGGGTGCTCACCACATCCTGGCCAGCATGATCGATGGCCAGCTGGCAGCCCAGCATCCGCAGGGAGCGCAGCGGCCGCTTGAGTGCTTCGAAGTGGCGTGTGACCTGGGCCTCCGAGAGCTGCAGGATCAACCGCTCGTTGGTGCTGCGCGGCAGCTGGAACAGGGCGAAGAAGAGCCAGCGCTGGAACTCGCGGTTGAGCAGACTCTGGGCACTCAGGGTCAGAGTGATGGGACAGCTCTGCTCGGAACGCTGGCGCAGCAACACCAGCGTTTGCTCCGCCACCAGCCGATCCAGTTGCAGCAGCAGGCCCACCTTCTCCGCCATTGGCATGAAGATCCCTGCTTGCAGTTCCCGCCCCTGCTCATCGTGGATATAGGTGAGCAGATCCTGCTGCAGTACCACCTGATCCCGATCCTGCTGGACCGGTTGGGTATAAAAATCGATCCCCTGCTCTTCAAGACGGCGACTGATGAGGGTGCGCCAGCGCACCGTCCCCTTGCTGCTCTGCTCCTCGTCCAGCTGCTTCTCGTAGAGGAACCAGCCGTTGTGCCCCTGCAGACGTGCACTCTTGAGGGCCAGCTCGGCCTCCTCCTGCACCTTGAGCAGAGTGTCTTGCGCCTGGTAGCAGACAGCCCCGATATAGATGGCCGTCTCCGGATTGACCTGCTGCGGCCAGTGTAGCCGTTGCAGACTCTTGAGCAGCTGGCTGGCACTGTCCACCATCTCGCTCTCCGACATGTTGGGCAACAATACCGCAAAGACATGTCCGGCATAACGAGCCTGCAAGGCACCGTTATGCTTGCGCACAAAAGCACTGATCACGGCGCTCGCCTCCAGCAGCAGATCATGCCCCTGCAGCTCGAACTGCTCCGCTTCCAGCTCTTCCAGACAGGCGAGTTCAATCAGCAAGACACCGCCACTCATCACGCTCGCCTCCATGATAGCGCTCTCGAGCCGGTTATCGAAGAAGAGGCGGTTGCCGATGCCGGTCATCTTGTCGACGAAGGCGTTGCTGCGAATGAAGTTGTCGAAGCGGCTGCGCTCCTTGCGGGCATCCGCCAGCTCGGCGAGCAGATGATCGAGGGCCTGACTGGCGGCCACCGGCCACTCTTCGACGGGGTCATGGCTCAGTTTGGAGAGCTTGTCATCGAGGATCAGCTGGGCGCGAATGCCCAGCAGCTCGGCACCGCGCAACTGCTGACGCAACCAGCGGATGGAGTACCAGAGACCGAACACCACGATGAAGATCCCGAACGAGATGCCCGACATCGCCTTGATGGAGTACTCCGCCTCCTTGAAGGGGCGCTCCAGCTTGAAGCTGGCCTGCATGCCAGCCTGATGGGGCAGCGGATGGCTGTATGGCACCAGCAGCGGTTCATCAACCGGACGCTGTACGTCACGGAACCAGTAGACCCGCTGGTCATTCTGGCGCACCTCCAGCTCCACCACATGAGCCGCCCGCAGCAAGGTGGGCAACCAGCGGCTCATATCCTCCATACCGTGAGCAACGTCGAGTTGCTTGTCGATCACCTCGACCAGCGCATCGACCTTCTTTTGCTGCAACTCCATGCCCAGCTCGCGAAAGCTGAACACCCCGCCAATCAGCACGGTCGCCATGGCAGCGATCACGCACAAGGTAATAAACGAGACAAGATGTGTTGTGAGTTTCATGTGCCTTTCCGTGTGCCCGGCATCATCCATTGGAGTTCATGGTAGCAGTGGCGCTGTGGCCATCACTATGGACGGGGATCCCGCTTCTGTAATTTAAGCGGGGCAGCATACCCAAAGCAGCGGGAGAATACCAAGGAAGGTACACAGGTGGAGCAGGGGAAGATAGCAGACAGAAAAATGGTCCCTCAAAAGGGACCAAAAGGAACACTCATATCAAAACTAACACTCTGTGCTACTGACAAAAAACAGATACAGGAGTATTGAACACACGGTGAGTCAAACCGCAGGGGTACTCTAAAGCAGTTCGGATAAGTTGAGCAATTGTCATTTATGACAGGTCAGCGATTGAATCTTTTCAAGGTTAATAATAAAAACATTTAAAATCATACATTTAAAAAATCATCCAATAAGTGTGACAAGTAGAGCTCAAATTGATTGTACTAATGCACTATGATGGCTTGACCCATTTGTGTCTCGTGAAACTGGCAGGCGCCCTTGTTACGCATCACCCCCCTCTGGATCACTGTACTGCTACTGCTCTTGCCCATCCTGGCAAGCCAGTCCGTCGGTCTGTGGCTAACAAGACCGATGGCCAACCACCTGCTTGAGCAGAAGGTGGCCGAGATAAAGCGAGCCATGGCGATACGCCATCACACGCTGGACAAAGCCATGAGCGAGCAGCTGACGCTGTTTGATTTCGATTGTGGTGCCAACGACATGGCACTGCTGCGGGATCCCCGCTTTTACAACACCCATATTCGTCTGCAGGGGCTGGAACTGGCATCAGGGAAAAGCTGTTCAAGCCTGGGTGTGGGTATTTCGCTCATCAAAAACGCCAACCAGGATGGCGCCCTCCCCGACAAACTGGGGCTGACTGCTACAACGGCCAGTTTCAATACGGAACAGGAGATGGTTGCCTACTACAAAAACGGCGGCAACATTGCCTACTGGGTGCTCGATAACAGCTGGAGCCACGATCTGCTACAGCTCCCCTGCAGTGACTGTTTCTATCTGGAGTTCAGCCAGCGGGATCCCGCAGCGATGACCCCCCGCTTCCCGCGCGGTGACCGGACCATCAAGCTGGAAGAGGGCAGCCGCAGCCTGAGCTTCTTTGATCAGGACAAACTGACCCGACAAACCATCTGGGCCGGTTCTGCACTGGATCTGTATGCTCGCGAGCAAGTCAGACGAATCGCACTCTGGAGCGGCACTATCCTGGGCCTGCTGCTGGTGACCGCTTACTGGTCGCTGCGAAACTATCGCCGCTCGCTCAAGGGGCTATTGCAGGCCGGATTGGTGCGCCAGGAGTTCATCCCCTTCTATCAACCCGTGGTGGATCTTCGAACCTGGCAGGTTGCCGGTTTTGAGGCGCTGCTACGCTGGCAACGTGGACACGAGCTGATCCCCCCGAGCGCTTTCATCGAATATGCTGAAGATCAGGGACTTATCCTGCCTATCACCAGGCAGTTGCTGGAGCAGGTGATCACGGATCTGCCGCTGTTGCCACCAGAGCAGTGGATCAGTGTCAATCTGATGGCCACCCATATCGAACAACCCTTGCTGCGCAACATGTTGAGTGAACACCATAACCCTTCGCCCGAGCGCCTTACCTTCGAACTGACCGAACGCAAGCCGATCCTCGACATCAAAGCCGCTACCGAGGAGATCACCCTGTTGCAGCAGATGGGATATCACTTCAAACTGGATGATTTCGGTACCGGCTACGGTGGTTTTGCCTACCTGCAGAGCCTCGGGATCCGCCAGATCAAGATCGACAAGATGTTCGTCGATACCATAGGCACCAACGACCTCAAACGCAGCGTGCTGGATGCCATCATCACGTTTGGCCTGGAATCAGGCATGGAGATGATTGCGGAAGGGGTTGAGACGCGGGAACAGGTTGATTACTTGCGGCAACACGGCGTCTATCTGATCCAGGGTTACGTCTTTGGCAGGCCCATGGCGCTGGCAGATCTTGCCATCTGGCAGCAGACGTGGCCTCCACAATATTCGCAAGAGAGCTGACACCGATATTGCACAGGCCAGCGCTGGCAGGGCTCCCCCCACCGGGAGCACACGCACCCTTTTGCACAGAGGCTGACACTCCCACAGCCTCTGCCACGACCTGGCTCATCGCCCTTGAACCACCATTTACATTCAGCAACAAAATGATCTGCCCCTGAGAGGATGGAACCCTTATCATAAGCATTCGGCTACCGTGAGCACCTTCACGCACGCCTCCCATCAATCCCTGTCGGCCAGCGCCGTCCCGAGATGAGAACCATTGCCAATGAAGACATTTATCCGGCAAGAGATTGCCCTGCCCGTCGGCCTGCTGACCCTACTCTTTTTCAAGACGATCGGGAGCGACCTGCTGACAGAGACAACTCCGCTCGGGATCTATCTTCCTGTTTCGGCGGCACTACTAGCCATCGTCACCTGGGCCATCTTTTCGGTGGTGCGCCACTCCGATGCCCTCGCCATCAAGCTGGGCGAGCCCTTCGGCACCCTGATCCTCACCCTCTCGGTCATCTCGCTGGAGGTGGTGATGATCTCCTCGGTGATGCTGACCGGCGAGCCCAACCCCACCATGGCCCGCGATACCATGTTTGCGGTAGTGATGCTGGTGAGTACCGGTCTGGTGGGCTTCACCCTGCTGTTTGGCGGCTGGCGCTACCACACCCAGAGCTTCAATCTGGACGGAGTGAAATCCTATCTGGTGGCCATTATCCCGCTGGCCCTGCTCTGTCTGGTACTGCCCAACTTCACCGAGGGCGGTGCAATCGGCAGTATGTCGCGCGCCATGTCGTGGATGCTGATCATCATCTCGATCCTGCTCTACGGGGTCTTTCTGCTCATCCAGACCCGCAGCCACAGCCACTTCTTCGTCGACAGCGATCACGAGGATTACGAGGAGCACCACGGCCCGCTGCAGAGCAACGTCTATCACACCATCCTGCTGCTCGCCTACCTGCTGGTGGTGATCCTGCTGGCCAAGACCCTGGCCATCCCCATCAACTACGGAGTGCATGTGATGGACGCACCCGCCGCACTGGGCGGCTTTATCGTCGCCTGTATCGTGCTGGCACCCGAAGCAGTCGGCGCCATCAAGGCGGCCTTCAACAACCAGCTGCAGCGGGCAATGAACCTCTACTTCGGCTCTTTGCTGGCCACCATCGCCCTCACCGTGCCTGCCGTGCTCTTTATCGGCTCCATGCTGGGTCAGGAGGTACGCCTCGGCCTCTCCCCCGCTGATATGGTGCTGCTGGTCACGACCCTGATGGTCTGTAAAGTGACCTTCAGCAGCGGCCGCACCAATGTGCTCCATGGTGCGACCCATCTGGTGTTGTTTGTGGTCTATCTGTTCCTGATGTTCGAACACGAATAACTGCGTTCAACCAACGTCAGACACGCAAAGACCGCCCGATTGGGCGGTCTTTTGTTATCGGCTCCCGGACCTCACCGGCGCCAGTGAAGCGGCGTCCCCCTCATCCCCCACCCTTCTCCCGCCAGGAGAGAAGGGGGATCAAGGCTTACAGGCTGGGCAGTACCCCGACCGGGATCAGGTCGTTGTAGCTGGCACGGCCCAGCAGGGCGGCGGCCGCTTCGATATCCGGCGCGAAGTACCTGTCCTTGTCGTAGAAGCTTACCTCTGCCCGCAGTCGTCCCTTGGCCAGCTCGATCAGCTCGGTACTGCGCAGCGGCGCGCGGAAATCGAGCCCCTGTGCCGCCGCCAGCAGTTCGACTGCCAGAATGCCGCGGGTATTCTCGGCCATGTCAGCCAATCGACGACCGGCGAAGGTCGCCATGGAGACGTGATCCTCCTGATTGGCCGACGTAGGCAGACTATCCACCGAGGCGGGATGGGCCAGGGTCTTGTTCTCGGAGGCCAGCGCCGCCGAGGTGACCTGAGCAATCATAAAGCCGGAGTTGACCCCGCCGTTGTTGACCAGAAACGCCGGCAGACCGGACATCCGAGAGTCAATCAGCAGTGCCATGCGCCGCTCGGACAGCGACCCGATTTCGGCGATGGCCAGCGCCAGATTATCGGCCGCGAAGGCCACCGGCTCGGCATGGAAGTTGCCACCGGAGAGGATCTCCTCATCCTCGGCAAACACCAGCGGGTTGTCGGAGACCGCGTTGGCCTCGCACACCAGCACCTCGGCTGCCTGGCGGATCTGGGTCAGGCAAGCCCCCATCACTTGCGGCTGGCAGCGCAATGAGTAGGGATCCTGCACCTTCTCGCAGTTGTGATGGGACATACCGATCTCGCTGCCATCCACCAGCAGGTGGCGATAGCAGGCGGCCGCGTCGATCTGGCCACGCTGACCGCGCACCGCGTGGATGCGGGCATCGAACGGCCGACGACTGCCGAGCGCCGCTTCAACGCTCATGGCACCTATGGTGATAGCACCGGCGTAGAGATCCTCGGCATGGAACAACCCTTCCAGCGCGAAGGCAGTGCTCGCCTGAGTGCCGTTAAGCAGCGCCAATCCTTCTTTGGGTGCCAGCGCGATAGGCTCGAGCCCGGCAATTTTCAGCGCTGTAGCGGCATCGATCAGCTCGCCCTTGTGGCGGGCCTTGCCCTCCCCGATCAGCAGGCAGCTCATATGAGCCAGCGGCGCCAGATCGCCGGAGGCACCGACGGATCCCTTCTTCGGCACCACCGGATAGACTTCAGCGTTGATGAGGGTCATCAGGGCCTCAAGCACCGTCAGTCGGATGCCGGAGAAGCCGCGCGCCAGCGAGTTGAGCTTGAGCACCATCATCAGCCGCACGGTAGCGTCATCCATGTACTCGCCAATCCCTGCCGCGTGGGAAAGCACGATGGAGCGCTGAAGCTCGTCCAGCTGCTCCACCGGAATGCGGGTGTTGGCCAACAGGCCAAAGCCGGTGTTGATGCCATACACCACCCGGTTCTGCTCGATCACCTTGGTAACCACAGCTGCGGAGGCGTGGATCCCCGGCAGCGCGGCCGGATCCAGTGAAACATGTACCGGCTCGCGGCTGACGCGGCGCAGGGTGGCAAGATCCAGCTCGCCCGGAGTAATAGTCAATTTAAACATGGTGTTACACCTTTCCTTTGACACCGTTGGCGCCGTCAATCATCGGCAGATCCAGTTTCGCCTCATGGGCACAGTTGATGGCAATCTCGTAGCCGGCATCCGCGTGGCGCATCACCCCGGTGGCCGGATCGTTGCGCAGCACCCGACCGACGCGGCGGGCCGCGTCATCGGAGCCGTCACAGACGATCACCACGCCGGAGTGCTGGGAGAAGCCCATACCGACCCCGCCGCCGTGGTGCAGGGAGACCCAGGTCGCGCCACCAGCTGTGTTGAGCAGGGCGTTGAGCAGCGGCCAGTCGGAGACGGCATCGGAGCCATCCATCATCGACTCGGTCTCGCGGTTCGGGCTCGCCACCGAGCCGGAATCCAGATGGTCGCGGCCGATGACGATGGGAGCTTTCAGCTCGCCGTTTTTCACCATCTCGTTGAAGGCCAGACCGAGCCGCACCCGATCCTTGACCCCGACCCAGCAGATCCGCGCTGGCAGCCCCTGAAACGCGATGCGCTCGCGGGCCATGTCGAGCCAGTTGTGCAGGTGAGGATCATCCGGGATCAGCTCTTTCACCTTCTGATCTGTCTTGTAGATATCTTCCGGATCGCCGGAGAGGGCCACCCAGCGGAACGGGCCTATCCCCTCGCAAAACAGCGGGCGAATGTAGGCGGGGACGAAGCCGGGGAAGTCGAAGGCGTTCGCCACTCCCTCCTCCAGCGCCATCTGGCGAATGTTGTTGCCGTAATCCAGAGTCGCCGCGCCGCGCTCTTGCAGGGTCAGCATCGCCTCCACCTGACGGGCCATGGAGCGACGAGCGGCCAGATTCACCTCCTGCGGGGCACTCTGCTGCAGCTCGCGCCACTTGGCCACGCTCCAACCCTGCGGCAGGTAGCCGTGCACCGGGTCGTGGGCGGAGGTCTGGTCGGTCACCACGTCAGGGGTGATGCCACGGGCCACCAGCTCGGCAAAAACGTCGGCGGCGTTGCCGAGCAGACCGACGGAGATGGCGGTGCCGCTCTGTTTGGCCTCTTCGATCATGGCCAGCGCCTCATCCAGACTGTGAGCCTTCTTGTCCACATAACGGGTGCGCAGACGAAAATCGATGCGGGTCTCGTCGCACTCGACGGCGATCATCGAGAAGCCGGCCATGGTGGCAGCCAGCGGCTGGGCGCCGCCCATGCCGCCGAGCCCACCGGTGAGGATCCAGCGGCCCGCAGGCGAGCCGTTGAAGTGCTGGTTGGCCACCGCGAAAAAGGTTTCGTAGGTGCCCTGCACTATCCCCTGGGTGCCGATGTAGATCCAGGAACCCGCAGTCATCTGGCCGTACATCATCAAGCCTTTCTTATCGAGCTCGTTGAAGTGCTCCCAGTTGGCCCAGTGGGGCACCAGATTGGAGTTGGCGATCAGCACCCGCGGCGCATCCTTGTGGGTCTGGAACACCCCGACCGGCTTGCCGGATTGCACCAGCAGGGTCTGATCCTCCTCGAGCCGGGTCAGCACCTCGACGATCTTGTCAAAGCAGGCCCAGTTGCGGGCGGCGCGACCGATGCCGCCATAGACCACCAGCGACTGGGGATGCTCGGCCACCTCGGGATCCAGGTTGTTCATCAGCATCCGCAGCGGCGCTTCGGTGAGCCAGCTCTTGGCGGTCAGTTCGGTGCCGCGCGGGGCACGGATCACGCGGTTCGGATCATGGCGGGGATCCTGCTGTTGCACAGACATACACACTCCTTGTTGTATCAATAGGGTGCCTTCGGCGACGGGCGGCCAAAGGGTTAACGGGTCAACAGATGAACCAGTCGCGCGGCCACGCGGGCACTGCGGTTGTCCTGATCCAGCGTCGGGTTGTACTCGGCCAGATCGGCAAGCCTGAGCTTGCCGCTGGCCCGGATATGGGCGATCAGCGGTTCGATCACCGCCAGCTCCACTCCACGGGCGGCGGGGGCGCTCACTCCCGGCATCACGGCCGCCGGCAGCACGTCGAGATCGATGGTCAGATAGAGGTGATCACAATGGGCGATAAAGGCGTCCAGCCCGCTTAGCAAGGCTGGCAGCCCGGTCTGAGTCATCGCCTCATCCAGCACATGCCACACTCCCAGCCCCTTGGCACGGGCAAACAGGGCTTGGGTATTGGCGGTCTCGGCCACCCCGAGGCAGGCGTAGTGAAACGGTGTGCCCTGAGCGGCGCACTGCTCGGCAATCTGGAAGAAGGGGGTGCCGGAGCTTGCCAATTCCTGCTTCATGCGCAGGTCAAAATGAGCATCGAGGTTGATAATGCCGACCCTGCCACTGCCGCCCAGATGACTGTTGAGGCCGCTCCAACTGCCGAAGGCCACCTCGTGGCCGCCCCCCAGCACCAGCGGGAAGTGGCCCAGATCGAGCGCAGAGGCGACCCGCTCGGCCAGACGGCCGTGGGCGGCATCGAGATCCCCATCGGTACAGCTCACATCCCCGCCATCGTAGACGGGGCGACTCAGATGCCAAGCGGTGTTGGCCAGCAGCTTGCGCACCGCTTGCGGCGCACCGGCGGCACCGACACGCCCCTTGTTGCGGCGTACCCCTTCATCGCAGGCAAAACCGAGCAGCACTACACCGGCAGTCTCTTGTGCTCCGGCGGTCCAGGGCAGCATCTTGTCATGCCAGCGCAGTGCCAGTTCACCATCTTCCGGATCCTGCCGCCCCTGCCAGAGCGACATGTCGATCGGGTTGAACTTATCCATGGAGGGTCTCCTCGCCGTTGAAAATGCGGCCTGCCAGCTGATCGACGCCGACCATGTAGCTCAACTCAGCCGGATGGGCGCAGTGCCAGATCAGGAAATCGGCCGCCATCCCCACCCTGAGCTGACCAAGGCGATCCTGCTCGCCAAGCGCTTTGGCGGCGTGGCGGGTCACCCCGACCATCGCCTCCACCGGAGTCAGACCAAACAGGGTACAGGCCATGTTCATCGCCATCCGAAGCGAGACGATGGGGGCCGTGCCCGGGTTGATGTCGGAGGAAACCGCCATCGCCACCCCCGTCTTGCGCAGCGCGGCGACCGGCGGCAGTTTGGTCTCTTTGAGAAAATAGAAGGCGGTGGGCAGCAGGGTGGCGACCACGCCACGGTGGGCCAGCGCCAAGATCCCTTCCGGATCCAGATACTCCAGATGATCCACCGAGAGGGCGCCAAAGTTGGCAGCGAGGGTGCTGCCACCGAGATTGGAGAGCTGATCCATGTGCCCCTTCACCGGCAGGCCGTACTGATCCGCCGCCAGATAGACCTGCTCGGTCTGGGCCAACGAGAAGCCTATATGCTCGCAGAAGACGTCCACCGCATCGGCCAGGCCCGCTTTGGCAGCGGCCGGGATAATCTCCTGACAGATGGTCTCGACCCAGCTGTCAGGGTCATCGCGATACTCCGGCGGCACCGCATGGGCCGCCAGCAAAGTGGTCTTGACCCGGATCGGCAACGCCTCTCCCAGTCGGCGGGCCACCCGCAGCATCTTCAGCTCGTCCGCCAGCGTCAGGCCATAGCCGGACTTGATCTCCACCGTGGTGACCCCTTCCCGGATCAGGGATTTCACCCTCGGCAACGCCAGCTCAAAGAGCTGATCCTCGCAGGCCTCGCGGGTGGCGCGCACCGTGCTGATGATGCCGCCGCCCCGACGGGCGATCTCGGCATAGGGCACTCCCTGCTGGCGCAGTTCGAACTCCTCGGCACGGCTGCCAGCAAAGACCAGATGGGTGTGACAATCGATAAGGCCGGGGGTGACCAGCTTGCCCCGCATATCCTGCCAGTGAGCGGGATACGGCCCCTTCAACTCGGCCATCGGCAACAGCGCGTGGATCTTGCCATCCTGCACGCCGATGGCGTGGAGCGGCAGCAGGCCGTAGTCGGCCAGCTCATCATTCAGGGTGGCGGGTGTCACGTTGAGCCAGACCCGCTCGCAGTTCAACAGTTCCTTGTTCATAGCGACCTCAAATGTATATACATATTCTTATAATCGATCTCTATGACGAAAGAAAGAGCGAAGTTCACATCCTGATAACAGCATCAAACTTAGAGTTTAAACACAAAAAAGCCCACCAGGAGGTGGGCTTTGCAAAATCGAGTTGTATATACATTTACTCCAACTGAGTCTTGGAGCTGAGCTTGTAGCGGGAACCGGGGGAGAGCAAACGGGCGTAGGAGACCAGATGCCCCTCCGACCAGGTACGCCGGTGCAACAACAGGCAGGGGGAATCTACGCGGATCTGCAACAATCCCGCCTCACCGGCGCTGGGCAGCACGGCTTCCACCACGTGCTCCATCTCGGAGAGGGGGCAGATATCCATCAGATAGCGGTTGGGGGTCTGTTGGGTAAAATCCTGCTCGCCATAGCACGGCAAGCGCCCGGCATCGACGAAGCGTTCCTCCAATTGCAACGGCTCCCCATCAGCCTGATGGACGATCAGGCTGTGAAAGATGGGGGCGCCAACCCGTAGCCCCAGTTGTACCGCCACCTTCTCGTCGGCAGCCAGTCGCTGTAGCCGGATCACCCGGGCGCTGTACTCGCTGCCACGCTCGGCGATCTCGTCGGCAATATTGCGAATAGCCAGCAGCGGCGATTCGGTGCGCCTGTCCGCCACGAAGCTACCGGAACCGGCGGTACGCACCAGCCAACCTTCCGCCACCAGCTCCCGCAGCGCCCGGTTAACCGTCATCCGGCTCACGGTGAACTGCTCGCACAGGGCCGCTTCGGTCGGGATCCTGTCTCCCGCCTGATAGTGGCGTTCGCGGATCCCGTCCAGAATGTGCTGCTTGATCTGCAGATAGAGGGCTGGCGCCACCATGAAGCTCCCTAGCGCCGACGGTGGGGCGGACGCATGTCCGGCCAGGCGCGATAGACATCGGGGATCTGATCCGGGCCGCTGATGCAGAGATCGAGATCGTGCAGCAGACCGTCTTTAATTCCGTAGATCCAGCCATGCACCGCCAGCTCCTGCCCCTTGCGCCAGGCATTCTGGATGATGGTGGTGTGGCAGACATTGGCGACCTGCTCTGCCACGTTCAGCTCGCACAGGTAGTCGAAGCGCTCATGCTCATCCTCGATGGCCTCGAGCTCTTCACCATATTTGAAGTAGACATCCTTGATGTTGCGCAGCCAGTTGTCGATGAGCCCCAGCTCCTGATTCTGCATCGCCGCCTTGACCCCGCCGCAGCCATAGTGGCCGCAGACAATTATGTGCTTCACCTTGAGCACCTCGACCGCGTATTGCAGCACCGAGAGGCAGTTGAAATCGGTATGTACCACCAGATTGGCGACGTTGCGGTGGACGAAGACATCCCCCGGCAGCAAGCCCATCAGCTGGTTGGCGGGGACCCGGCTGTCGGAACAACCGATCCAGAGGTATTCGGGGGCCTGCTGGGCAGAAAGAGTGGCAAAGAAAGCGGGATCTTCCGCCTTGATCCGTTCGGCCCACTCACGGTTGTTGGTAAACAGGTCGTTCAACAGTTTCACTTCTGCTCTCCCTAATGTGGCAGTGGCGGCAACATAACACACTCAAGGGTAACCAAAGCAAGGCCGACCAGATCCCTGCGAAACAAAAACAGGGCCATCAGGCCCTGTTTTTATGAGAGGAAGCATCAGGCTTCCATGGCATCTTTCAGCTTCTTGAGTGCGTTTTTCTCAAGCTGACGCACACGCTCGGCGGAGACACCGTAGGTATCGGCCAGCTCCTGCAGAGTGGTCTTGCTGTCATCATCGAGCCAGCGGGCACGGATGATGTGTTGGCTGCGCTCATCCAGGGTGGCGAGGGCCGAGCTCAGGCGACGGGTCGCGTGATCGTCCCAGTTGTCGTTCTCGATGGTCGCGGCCAGATCGGAGGATTTGTCCTCCAGATAGTGAACCGGTGCGAAGCCGCCCTCTTCCTCATCATCACCAACCAGATCGAACGCCTGATCGTAGTTGGCCATCCGCGCTTCCATCTCGGTCACGTCAGCGGCAGAAACGCCGAGATCGGCCGCCACGGCCTGAACCTCTTCGTGGTTCAGCCAGCCCAGACGCTTTTTGGATTTGCGCAGGTTGAAGAAGAGCTTGCGCTGGGCCTTGGTGGTCGCCACCTTGACCATGCGCCAGTTGCGCAGGACATATTCGTGGATTTCGGCCTTGATCCAGTGCACGGCAAAGGAGACCAGACGCACGCCGACCGTCGGGTCGAAGCGCTTGACCGCCTTCATCAGGCCGATGTTGCCTTCCTGTACCAGATCGGCCTGAGGCAGACCGTAACCGGCATAACTCTTGGCGACATGAACGACAAAGCGCAGGTGCGACATAACCAGCTGACGGGCAGCCTCGAGATCGCCATCCTGCTGCAAACGCTCAGCCAGTTCACGCTCTTCCTCTGCGCTCAGCACAGGAATAGAGTTTACTGCCTGGATATAGCCTTCCAGACTACCTTGCGGAATCAGAGCCATAGTGCGCTGCAATGAAGTTCCCATCTGTTACCTCTTACTTTTCAATCGAATCAGTCTAACACCCTGAGAGGGTCTGTCTACTGACCGGATGCCATTCTGCGGCGTGTATCAAAGAACATGCCCAGTTTTAGACCGGCTTATCTTAAGCCTGCAGGATGAATCATGAATGAACAGTCAAAAAAAGGGGGTCACAATGAAGGACCCCCGAAAAGTAGCATGCTAAGTCCATTGTTGCGGAGCTCGCAACCTTCACATGCTTGCCAAGTCTGACGAGCAAGGCAGAGGGGCCACACCCGTATAAATGCTTCAGCTTTAATAGACTGCTTATAAATCAGAAGGTTCACTGGATCTAGCGAAGATCCGGAAGATCATTGTTATTCAGAATACTCTGACTATGGGGGCCAAGCCAGAAACGGAGCCTCTTTTACTTGATCCACCTCTCAAAATCCAGCGATTTACTTTGATAATAAATTAATCAGGATGGCTCTATATCTCGAATGTGACGATGAACCGAAAACCAGGAAGCAATCAGCCCCAGCAAGGCCCCCAGCAGGATCAGGTTCACCCCATCTACCAGACCCATGCCAACCAGCCGGAAGTTACTGTTATACAAGCCCGCAAGCTCCTTCACCACCCCTTCGCTCCAGATCACCATCACCTCGGTCAGCCACCATGCCAGCATGCCGCCGATCACCCCGAACCAGATGCCGGTATAGAGGAAAGGGCGATGGATGAAGGCATCGGTTGCCCCCACCAGCTTGAGCACCTCGATCTCTGAACGCTGGTTGAGGATGTTGAGACGCAGGGTGTTGCCGACGATCAGCAGCACGGCGGAGAGCAGCAGCACGGCGATACCGGTAATGGTGTGACGCAGCAGGTTCATGATCCCCTGCAGGCGGGTCAGCCACTGCAGATCCAGCTTGCCCTGCTCGACCCCATCCTCATTGTTTAGCTTGCCGAGCAACTCGGCGGCCCCTTCCGGATTCTGCCAGCGCGGATCCGGAATGACGCTCAGCACCGGCGGTAGCGGGTTGCTGTCCAGATAATCGAGGGCATCGCCGAAACCGGAGATCTCGCGAAACTCCCGCAACGCATCGTCACGGCTCAGGTAGGTGACCGAATCCACCTCGGGATAGAGCAGGATCCTGTGCTGCAGATCGAGAATGCTCTGCTCCGGCAGATCCTTGCGCAGATATAGGGAGATCTGGGAGCTGTTCTGCCAGCTCCCCTCCACCACCTCGGCGTTTTTCAACAATACGTGGAAGCAGGAGGGCAACGCCAGACTGACACCGAGCACCGCCAGCGTCATCAGGGAGGCGAGCGGATTTCGCCACAGCTCCCCGAGACTGGCAAACGCCTGCCGCACATGGTCAACCCCGTACATCATCAGACGACGCAGCGGTGGTTGTTTATGACGAACAATAGCCATCAGAGCTCCTCCCCGGCCGAATACATGCGACCCGCCTTGAGGGTCAGGGTGCGATAGCGCATGCGGGCGATCAGCCCCAGATCGTGAGTAGCAATCAGTACAGAGACCCCAAAATTGTTGAACTCCTGAAATAGCCGCATGATATCCATGGAGAGCTGGGGATCCAGGTTGCCGGTCGGTTCATCCGCCAGCAGCAGCGGCGGCTTGTTGACGATGGCACGGGCGATGCCGACCCGCTGCTGTTCACCCCCGGAGAGCATCCGCGGCTGGTAACGCTCCTTGCCGAGCAGCCCCACCTTGTCCAGCGCCGCCGCCACGCGCTTGTTGATATCGGCGTGGCTGTAGCCATCGATCACCAGCGGCAGCGCCACGTTGTCAAACACGGTGCGGTCCATCAGCAGGCGGTGATCCTGAAAGATCATCCCGATCTGGCGGCGAACATAGGGGATCTGGCTGCGCTGGATATGGCTGACATCATCACCATGAAAGAAGACGCGACCATCGGTCGGACGCTCCATCACGCTGATCAGTTTGAGGAGGGTACTCTTACCCGCCCCCGAGTGCCCGGTCAGAAAGGCCATCTCTCCCTTGCGCAGGTGAAAGCTGACCTTTTGCAGCGCCTGATGGCCGCCGCTGTATACCTTGCTGACCTTGTCAAAACGAATCATAACGGTTCCCTGAAATTGACAAACCCCGACCGGAGTCGGGGCATGGAACACTTACTCATCACGGCAGAGCTGACTCATCACGGCCGGACTTATTCATCGCGGCTGAAGAGCGCCTCGATGAAGTCGTTGGCAACGAAGGGACGCAGATCGTCGATCCCCTCGCCCACCCCGATATAGCGGATCGGGATCTGGAACTTGTCGGCCACCGCAAAGATGACGCCGCCCTTGGCGGTGCCATCCAGCTTGGTGAGGGTGATACCGGTCAGGCCCACTGCCTCGCTGAACAGCTTGGCCTGGCTCAGGGCGTTCTGGCCAGTGCCGGCATCCAGCGTCAGCATGATCTCGTGGGGCGCCTCTTCATCCAGCTTCTTCATCACCCGCACCACCTTCTTGAGCTCCTCCATCAGGTTGCTCTTGTTCTGCAGGCGACCGGCGGTGTCGGCGATCAGCACGTCAGCCCCGCGGGAGCGGGCGGCCTCGATAGCGTCATAAATGACAGAAGCGGAATCGGCGCCAGTGTGCTGGGCAATCACCGGAATGTTGTTGCGCTGGCCCCAAACCTGCAGCTGTTCGACCGCAGCGGCACGGAAGGTGTCACCCGCCGCCAGCATCACGCTCTTGCCCTCGGCCTGGAACTGCTTGGCCAGCTTGCCGATGGTGGTGGTCTTGCCTACGCCGTTCACGCCGACCATCAGGATCACATAAGGCTTCTTGATGGTGTCGATCACCAGCGGCTGCTCGACCTTGGCCAGCATCTCGCCCATATCCTGTTTGAGCAAACCGTAGAGCGCCTCGGCATCCTTGAGCTGCTTGCGATCCGCGTGCTGCACCAGCCCCTCGATGATACGAGTGGTGGTATCCACACCGAGATCGGCGGTCAGCAGCTGGGTTTCCAGCTCTTCAAAGAGCTCATCGTCGATCTTCTTGCCACGGAACAGGCCGAAGAAACCGGAACCGATATTCTCCTTGGTGCGAACCAGACTGCGTTTGAGGCGAGCAAAGAAGCCCTCCCGCTGCGGTTTGTCCTGGGTGTCGTCGTCCACCTTGGCGGCCAACGGCAGGGCAGCCAGTGCGGCAGCCTCAGCCTCCATCGCGGCGACCAGGCGCATATCTTCCGCTCGCTGGGCCTCTTTGGCGATACGGGCTTCTTCCGCAGCCTGAGCTTCAGCGGCAATGCGAGCTTCTTCCGCGGCGCGAGCTTCAGCAGCAATGCGAGCTTCTTCCGCAGCACGGGCTTCGGCAGCAATACGAGCCTCTTCCGCAGCGCGAGCTTCAGCAGCAATACGAGCCTCTTCAGCCGCACGGGCTTCAGCGGCAATACGAGCCTCTTCCGCAGCACGGGCTTCGGCGGCAATACGAGCCTCCTCTGCAGCGCGAGCCTCGGCGGCAATGCGAGATTCTTCCGCGACGCGAGCCTCGGCGGCAATGCGAGATTCTTCTGCGGCGCGAGCTTCGGCGGCGATACGAGCATCTTCTGCAGCGCGAGCCTCGGCGGCGATACGAGCATCTTCTGCAGCGCGAGCCTCGGCAGCAATACGAGCCTCCTCTGCAGCGCGGGCTTCGGCAGCGATACGTGCCTCTTCCGCAGCGCGAGCTTCGGCAGCAATACGAGCCTCTTCGGCTGCCTTGACCTCAGCGGCTTGCGCTTCTGCGGCAGAGCGAGCGGCTTCAGCGGCACGCTCCTCTTCGGCGATCAGCGCTTCGTTGACGATCACCGGCTCCAAATCGGAAGCGCACTCCTCCACCACCAGTGGGCCGTGGTCGTCCAGCTCGGTCGGCAGGCAGCAATCATCTTGCAAAACGGAATTCTGTGCGCTGGCAGGCACTTCGGGGGCAACGGCCGGCGTACTATCGGAAACAGTGGTATCGGAAACGGGAGCGGGGGTAGCAGTGACCTCGGGCTCAACGGTAACGGGGGTGGCTTGGGGTGTCTGTGGTTGGACAGCCTCAGCCTCTTCTTTCTTGCGGCCGAAACCCAGCCAGGAAAACAAACCTTTTGCCATCTAAAAATACTCACATCAAAGGCTGACTGCTAAGATAGCCGTCCCTTGGCGGGTCGGCATAAAAATGAACCGCCTTATACTACCACTTTATTTTCTGACGATGAAACGCGATGCCCAGAGTGAAATCCAGCCGTAGCAACCCGAGCAAGAGTCCTGCCCCGCAAGGAAAATCGGGCTTTGTAAGAATCATCAGCGGCCAGTGGCGAGGCCGCAAATTGCCGGTCAAGGATGTGGAGGGGCTCAGACCCACCACGGATCGCGTCAAGGAAACCATCTTCAACTGGCTGGCCCCCCATATTCGCGGCACCCGCTGCCTGGATCTGTTTGCCGGCAGCGGCGGACTCGGACTGGAGGCGCTGTCGCGCTATGCCGAGCAGGTGACCCTGATCGAAATGGACAAAGGGGCCGCCGACCAGATCAAGAAGAACCTGACCGCTCTCGGCAGCAGTCAGGGTCAGGTGATCCAGTCAGATGCAGTGAGCTGGCTGCAAGGCCCGGCCACGCCGTTTGATCTGGTGTTCCTCGATCCGCCGTTTCGCCGCGAGCTGCTGCCGCAAGTGTGCGAACTGCTGGAGCAGCGCGGCTGGCTGGCAGCGGACGCCCTCATCTATCTGGAGCGGGAGAAGGAGATGGCCGATCTGGCGCTGCCCGCCAGCTGGCAACTACTCAAGGACAAACAAGCCGGTCAGGTCTGCTATCAACTCTATCTAAGGGAGGTAAACAATGAAGCGAGTCTTTAATCTGTTGGCGATGGGGCTGATATTGTTCTTCTGGTTTGGTGTGCTGATGAGCCTGATTGCCCCGCTGCCCGGCAAACTCAACGGCTTTCTGCCGGTCTGCGGCGTGATCGTCGCCCTGCTGCACTGGCTGCAGGCCAGCATGATCAAGGCAGCTTGCAAACGCTACTTCGCTGTCACCAAGGCCGAGTTTGTCACTGTGCTGATATTTGGCGTGTTTGGCATGGTCGACATTCGTCAGCGCCTGCAAGAGATCGTCAACGCCGCCCAGCGCGGCAATCTCTCGGACAAACCATAAAGAAAAGGGGACGGCGGTAGCCGTCCCCTAGAGTCGTGTCGTCCTGTCCGTAGAACTGCAATGCTCCCTGCAATCCCTGACGTTATCCTAATCCTTTGGAATATCCCCTTTCCAATCCGTTGGCGTGTCCTGCGGCGTTCCTGGCCTGGCAATTCATCCTGAACTGCTTCCCTGTCTCCATCCTGGAGGTGTCCATTACCACGTCCTGTGGGGTTCCTTGCGTCTTCCTGACAGATAACCATCCGGGTTATCTCACTTCATCCTGAAGTATTCCTCTCGCATCCGGCGAGGTCCTGTTCATCCTGAAGAACGAGGTTCCGTTCGTTCTACTCCCATCCCGAGAGTGTCCTGCCGCATCCCGCGGTGTTCCTTTATTCATCCGTAACGATAATCATCCTGATTATCGAGCTCATCCTGAGGTGTTCCTTGTCCACATCCTGCGGACTATTCCATCTTTATGCGCTGCCCTGCATCCTGCCGGACCAGCTCCGTCCTTGTGAGACCCATACTAAGGAAATGCGCCCCCCGAACAAGGGCCATCCGATGATAAAGATCCGATGCAGCTCTCATCCCAAAAAACAAACTTAAAAACTAACCCTTTAATATCAGTTATTTATTTAGTTTCACGGGAAATTTCGATCATTCTGGCATGGCTTCGCGTACGGCTCAAAGCGCCAGCCTCTTACAGTCGCTATGGCAGATCTCTTACACGGGTTTCGCCCCCCAAAAACGGGGCAGGAAAACGGTTCAATCCTGACGTTAAGACTTAAAAATTAGTTGAATAAATATGCTTAAAAAAACCGCAAAAAAAGAGCCGAGACCAGGCTCGACTCTTCAACATTCCAATTTTTTAATCAGCTCAAGCGGTTGGCCGGATTGAGATAGGCCTTGCGCAACGATTCCGGTGCCAGCACCTCCAGTTCACCGCCGATGTTGTTCAACCAGCTGCGAAACTCCGGGGTGTCCTGCACTTCGGTCTCCACCACCACGCTGCGCTTGTCATAGCGGGTCATGCGTGGATTGTTGCCGGGGATCTGGTTATCCACCAGCGACTGGCTGTTGGCATCGATCCGGCCGACGAAGCGGATCGGGCCGCTCACATCCTGATAGCCCTGATCGCGGATCAGCTTCTGGATATTGAAATCCTTCGGCTGGGTGGCGCTGAAGTTGGTCAGCTCCACGTTCTTGATATGGTCAAACGGGATGCCGTAAACCTTGGGATCCAGCTCGGATAGTGTGCAGAGCAGGATCGGCCCGTCCGGCTGATTGAGAATGCCGAGCGGGTTGATACGGTCGTAGCAGAGCCACACGGTGCGCTCTTTGATCACGCGCTGGATCTCGGCACTGAACTTGCGACCACGCCAGAGCGCATCGCGGATCAGGGTGCTGCGACGGATCTCCGGGTTGCCGGCAAACGGGCGCGGTGACTGGTGGACACTCTCCAGCCAGCGTTCGGCCAGTTCACTCTGGCTGTCGCGGATCACCTGGCTCGCCTTGTCGACCAGCGGATTCAATTCAGTCAGTACACTCGCCGGCAACAGTTGGCTCGCCTGATCACTCCAGGTTTTCAGGGCCACCGCCAGCGAGAGCGGCATGATATTGGCAAAGTCGTTGAGGCCGTGGCGCTCGAAGCACCAGCCATGGGGTTTGCTGCGCTCGTCCGAGGTGAGGTCGAACAGTCCCATGCCGGACATCTCCTCCAGGTCCCGTTGCACGGTACGCAGACTGACATGGATGCCTTCCTCTTCCAGTTTTACCTGAAGTTGGCTGGCGGTCAGCTTGTAAGGGCGGTGCGGGATGCAACGCGCCAAGGTCAGTTGTCGTAACAGCTTCTTACTCATGGTGCATGCCTTCACTGGTTTAGCGTTGACTGTATGCTAGTCGCAACTTGCGACAGTCTATGTCGTAAGTTTTGTAGCGACAACTGTCGCCATTTTCATACAAAACTACACATGCATTTGATTTTTAAGAAAAAATATGAATAAAAACGGCTAACTTGACGTTTTCAGACAAGCTAAGCGCATCGAAGAAAACTAAATGGAGAGGCAGGCTAACATAGAGGGGCTTAGGATTTTTCTGAATCTTTTCTTTTGAGATAGCCGGAGGGAGGCAATCCTCCCTCCCAGCCAAATCACATCAGCCACGACCAGGCTGACTTGGTGATGGCCGCACCGACCATGTACCCAAATACCGCCAGTGCCGCCACACCGGCCACCAGCTTCTGACCGCGGGCCGGCCGCTTGAGCGCCATGACACCCAGACCGATATAGAGAACCAGTGCAATCAGCTTGGCCATCAGCCAGGGTTGTTGACCTGGGCTCAACTGCAAGGCCACCGCCAGCAACACACCAAACAGCAGCAGGAAGGTGTCGTTGATATGCGGCAGGATCTTCAGCCACTTCTGCTGCAACCGATCGCTGCCGGCCAGCGCCAGACTCCAGCGATAGATAAAGAGCAGCAGACTGACCAGCGCCAGCGTCATATGCAGGTGTTTGAACATGGGGTAATAGGCAATCATTTTGCTTCCTTGTCGTTGGGTAGCCCGCTATTCCAGTTGTGGGCATGGATACGCTCCTGCCCCTCCTCGTCGTCTTGCAACAGATCGGAGAGGATCTCCCGGTATTGCAGGCTCTTGTTGATATAAGTGTGTTCGTCATCCAGATAGTTGACCTGCTCGCGCAACAGCCAGTTATCGTGCTGCTTGAAGGTCTGCCCCGCCCGCCAGGCCTGGTTGGCCCTAAACCCAAGCTGGGTCAGGGCTTCCACCCCCAGATCGACCGCAGAGCCCAGGGTTTCCCGGTGAACGCTCTCGACCCCGTGGCGCAGGATCTCGTGGGCATGGGGTCGATCCAGCGCTCGCGCCAGGATCTTCAGGTGCGGGAAGTGCTTCTGCACCATCTCGATCACCGCCAGCGAGGTAGCCGGATCGTTGATGGAGAGCACCAGCAGCTTCGCCTTGTGCGCCCCTGCGGCATGGAGCAGATCGATCCGGCTGGCATCGCCATAGAAGACCTGATAGCCATACTTGCGCAGGGTCTCTATCTGGCTGGCATCCTGCTCGAGGATGGTGGTACCGATGCCGTGACCGTGCAGCAGACGCCCCACGATCTGACCGAAGCGGCCGAAGCCCGCGATGATCACCGGATGCTCCACCAGCTCAGGTTGCTCATGCTGCGGCGCATCGCTCTGGTTACGGTAATCGAACCAGGGCTGGATCACCCGATCATTGAGGATCAGCAGCAGTGGGGTGAGCGCCATCGAGAGCGCTACCACCAGCGTCAGCAGGGAGATGGTCTCACCGGGCAGCACCCTGTTTTGCGCGGCAAACGAAAAGAGCACGAAGGCAAACTCACCGCCCTGGGCGAGCGCCAGCGCGAAGGTCCAGCGCTGGCTCGGCGAGATGCGGATGATGAAGCCGAGCGCCATCAGCACCAGCCATTTGAGCACCATCAGGCCAACCACCAGAGTGGGTATCAGGAAGGGGTGCTCGGCAAACAGCCCGAAGTCGATCCCCGCCCCCACCGACATAAAGAACAGGCCGAGCAGCAAGCCCTTGAACGGCTCAATGTCTGCCTCCAGCTCATGACGATATTCGCTGTCGGCCAGCACCACACCGGCGAGGAAGGAGCCAAGTGCAGGCGAAAGCCCCACCGACTCCATCAGCACAGCGATAGCGATCACCAGCAGCAGGGCGGCGGCGACGAAGATCTCCCGCATATGGGACTGGGCGATGGCACGAAACACCGGCCGCATCAGATAGTGGCCACCCAGCACGATGCCGGAGATGGCCGCGACCACCAGCAGACCATGCTGCCAACCCGCCAGCTCGGAGCCACCATTGCTAGCGACCGGCGCCATGGCCAGCAGCGGCAGGATCGCCAGGATCGGAATGACCGCAATATCCTGAAACAGCAGCACCGCAAAGGCGGAGCGACCGCTCTCGCTCTGCATCAGCTTGCGCTCCTGCAGGCTCTGCAACACGATGGCGGTGGAGGAGAGCGCCAGAATGAGGCCGATGGCCAGCCCCTGTTGCAGCGGCAGACCAATCAGGTGCGCCACGCCGGTCAGTGCCGCCGTGGTGAGCAGCACCTGCAGGCCGCCGGTGCCGAGGATCGGCCCCTTCAACTGCCACAAGAGGGCCGGACGCAATTCAAGACCGACCAGAAACAGCATCAGCACCACGCCAAACTCGGCGAAGTGCATCACATCCTTCTGCTCCCCCACCAACCCCAGCAGAAAGGGGCCTATGATGATCCCCGCCAGCAGGTAGCCAAGCACCGAACCGAGCCCCCAGCGCTTGGCCAGCGGCACCGCGATGACGGCGGCAGAGAGATAGATAAAGGCATCAAACAGGATCCCGTGGCCCATCAGTCAGCCCTCCGTGTGAACATCAGATCCGGCTCATAAGCTCGGCCAACAAGCTGTCCGTGTTTCATCAGAGCACCTCCAGCAAGTCGCGCAGATAAGGGCGCCCGGCCAGTTGCTCTGGAGTCAGCTGATCGTCACGCAAGGCGCAAAGCAGCTGGCGGTAATCCTGTCCACAGCGGCGCAGGGCGGCGGGATCCTTGATCTTGTGAAAGGAGTGGAGCACGAAGGGGGGCAGCCAGTTCATGCCGCACAAGGTGGCAGCCTGCTGAAATGGCAGCAGAAAATCGAGCAGCGGTCGGCTGTTGTAACCCTCGCTGCAGTAGGACTCCGGCGCCCCGCCGGTAGTAATGGCGCTCAGCCACTGCTTGCCCTTGAGGGCGTGGGCCTCGGGGCCATAGGCATAGCCATACTCCAGCACCAGATCCATCCACTCTTTCATGATGGCCGGGCAGGAGTACCAGTAAAACGGGTGCTGAAAGACGATGATGTCGTGCTCACAGAGCAGCGCCTGCTCCCGCTTCACATCGATAAACATGTCGGGATAGTGCTGATAGAGGTCGTGAACCGTGACCCCCTCCAGCCCCTCAATCGCCTGCAACAGCTGCTTGTTGGCCCGCGAGCTCTGCAGCGCGGGATGGGAAAAAATAACCAGAATGCGTTTCATGACCACATCACCCGAACAAAGCCTTGCGGTGCAAGGCGAGGTAAACAGAAAAGGGGAGTCTGGGGAGCTGCATCGTAAAGGTGCACAGGAGAGCGACCTTATCAGGAAGCGCCATAGCCTGCCAACTCGGGGATCAGCTCCCGCAGCGCCGGATTGAGGGTCTGGTGGGCGGGATAGCAGAGCCCAATCCGGCGAAACATCCGCGGCCCGCTCACCGGCAGGGTACAGAGCCCCGCCTCATCCTCCACCAGCCCGTCCGGCAGAAAACTGATGCCGACCCCTGCCAGCACCAGCGCCATCACCAGCCCCTTGCTCTCGGCCTTGGCCACCAGATTGAGGGTAAGGCGGTCACAGGCCAGCAGGCCGATAGTCTGCTGATGGGCTTCGCAGGGCGGGCACTCAATAAAATCATAATGTTGCAGCTCGGCGAGCTCGATCCTTTCGCGACTGGCAAGGGGATGGTCGACCGGCACGCAGAGCACGTAATCCTCCTCCCACAGCGGCAGAAAGATCTCGTCCTCCCGGCGCAAGGCATCCAGCGTCAAGCGGCAGTCGGCGGGCGTAGTGTAGTCGGAGAGGGTGAGATCCAGCTGCGGCAACACGCCCTGCACTTGCTGCAACAGCCCGGCCACCCGACGGCGACTCAAGTCCGGCATGATAGCGATATTGAGCCTCGCACGCGTCGCCTTCTGGCGAAACAGCTCCGGCAGACGGCGCGCCTCCTCCACCAGCTTGACTGCGTGAGGATAGAGATAGTGGGCCGGATCTTTCGCCACCACCCCTTTCTTGCCCCGGACAAACAGGCTGTCACCGAGCGCCTCTTCCAGCTGGCGCAGTCCCGCCGAGAGGGAGGGCTGGCTGACGTGGCAGCGCTCGGCCGCCGCCGTGATGTTCTTCTCTTCATAGATGGCGATGAAGAAACGCAGCAATCTCAAGTCCAGCATAAACCAACCATAGTTTTTTCAGATGATAACCAGCGGAAAACAATATTTATCACTTATAGATGCAGTGACTATAGTGATTGGGTTCCGTGCTGGCCAGCCACCTGTTTGCTCAAACCGACTCTTGAATCAGAAGGAAAGACCCATGTCCAAATCTCTCGTCGTGATCACCGGCGCCTCCGCCGGGATCGGTGCCGCCATCGCCCGTGCCTTCTCTGCCGCCGGTCATCCGCTGCTACTGCTGGCCCGCCGGGTCGAGCCGATGCAGGCACTCGGTCTGCCGAATACCCTCTGCATCGGGGTCGATGTGACCGACACCGCCGCCATGAAGGCCGCCGTCCAGCAGGCAGAAGCCAAATTTGGCCCGGTCGGCTGCATGGTCAACAACGCCGGCGTCATGCTGCTGGGTCAGGCCGATGTGCAGGATCCCGCCGAGTGGCAGCAGATGCTCAACATCAACGTGATGGGGGTGCTGAACGGCGTCCACGCAGTGCTGGCAGGCATGAAGGAGCGCCGCAGCGGCACCATTATCAACATCAGCTCCATCGCCGGTCGCAAGACCTTCCCGAACCATGCTGCCTACTGCGCCACCAAGTTCGCCGTGCACGCCCTGACCGAGAACATCCGGGAAGAGGTGGCCGATGTCGGCGTGCGGATGGTGACCATCGCCCCGGGTGCGGTCGAAACCGAGCTGCTCAGCCACACCACTGACGAGAGCATCAAGGCCGGTTACCACGACTGGAAAGATCAGATGGGCGGCGTCATTGCACCGGAAGTGATCGCCGATGCCGTGCTCTACGCCTGGAACCAGCCTGCCAACGTCTGCGTGCGCGAGATCGTGCTGGCGGCGACCCGTCAGCAACCTTAATCCTGGCTGACTGACTCTATGGGGAGGGCTTGACCCTCCCCCGGGGCACAGGGTTACCATGTGCCCCTTGTTATTTTCGAGTCATTCCATGGTTCTCACCCGTCGCCAACTCGCTCACGCCCGTCGCTGGCTCCCCTTGTGGAGTCTGGTGCTGGTGTTGATGTCGTTTGGCAGTCGGGCCGCAACCGACCTCTGTACCCTGACCACCCACTGCAGCCAGAGCGAGCGAACCCTGGAAAAAGCAATGCCCTGCGGCAGCTTTACCACCGCCCTCTCGATGACGCTGGTAGGCAGCGACAGCCTGACGGTAGCCGTGCTGGAACCGGATACCCCCGACTTCGCCTCCCCCTCTCTCTTTATGCCGGACGCTCCGTGCGAGCGGCTCGAACGTCCCCCACGCCCCCAGATCTGAAACGCATCCCGTATCGGGCATCTTTTCTTTCAATCTGAGGTGAGTGATGTACAAACCCCTGTTACTGGCCATGCTGGCCGGTACCGTCAGCTTTTCGGCCCTCGCGGCCGAGAAGATGACCGTCTACAAATCCAAATATTGTGGCTGCTGCCAAAGCTGGAACGAGCACATGGAGCAGAATGGCTTCGAACTGGAGGTCATCGAAACCGAGCAGCTTGGCGCAGTGAAGCAGCAATACGGAATCGCGCCGGAACTGGCTTCTTGCCATACCGGTATCGTAAATGGCTATGTGATCGAGGGGCATGTACCGGCCGCCGATGTACAGAAGCTGCTCAGGGAAAAACCGGCGATCCGTGGCCTGACCATTCCGGGCATGCCCCAGAGTGCGCCGGGCATGGATATTCCGGGCCATCCCTATGAGGTACTGAGTATCAGCAACGAGGGCGCGACCAACCGCTGGTCGAGCTACCCCGGCTGACGAAAACTGGCCATGAGAGGGCACTCCCATATCATGTGAGGCACACCTGAGCGGACTCTTGCCGCTCATGGCCAGAAAGAGGGCCGCTATCGCGAGATAGCGGCTTTTTTTGATTACATTTCCTGCAATAACAAGGGATTGCTTGCAACCACCGGCAACAAGGGGCAGATTTAACGCCAATTCATGGAGCCGATGCTCAGGTCTACCAACCCTTTCCAGCGCCAAGGATGCGACATGTTTACCTTTTCCCGAGGAGTTCTGCTGCTAGCCTTTCTGACAGTTCTCCCCCCCACTTATGCCAATGAAGAGCCCGCCATGCTGACAAGCGAACATCCAATCCAGCCGCCCGTGGCCGCCAAACATCCCCGCACTCTGAAAAAACACGGGGATACCCGCATCGACAACTACTACTGGCTGCGTGACGACGAGCGGCAGAAGCCCGAGGTGTTGGACTATCTCAAGGCCGAGAACGCCTATACCGAGGCCATGCTCAAGCCGACCCAACCCCTGCGCGAACAGCTTTACAAAGAGATGGTTGCCCGCATCCCCCAGCAGGATGAGTCGGTGCCCTATGTGAAAAATGGCTACCGCTACCAGACCCGCTATGAGCCGGGCAAGGAGTACGGGATCTACTCGCGCACCAAGCTCGGTGAAGAGCAGGCGAGCCTGCTGCTCGACAGCAACCTGCGGGCTGAAGGGCACGAGTTCTATGCCCTCGGCGCCCTTGAGGTGAGCCGCAACAACCGCTGGCTGGCGGTGGCGGAAGATTTCCTCTCCCGCCGTCAGTACCAGATCCAGTTCCTCGATCTGGAGAGCGGCCAGTGGGCCACCGACAAACTGGAAAATACCTCCGGCAATCTGGTGTGGGCCAACGACAACAAGACCGTCTTCTATGTGCGCAAGCACCCGCAGACCCTGCTGCCCTATCAGGTCTATCGCCACACGCTCGGGACGGATCCGGCCACGGACAAGCTGGTCTACGAGGAGAAGGATGACTCCTTCTACATCAGCCTCTACGCCACCACCTCGGAAGATTTCATCGTCATCGCCCTCTCCAGCACCACCACAGGCGAAGCACGGCTGATCGATGCCAACCAGCCGGAGCACGCCCCCCGCCTGTTCCTGCCCCGTCAGGTGGATCACGAATACAGCCTGGATCACTACCGCGGCCGCTTCTATGTGCGCTCCAACAAGGACGGCAAGAACTTCGGCCTCTACGAGACCAAAGAGAGCCCGGTCGATCGCTGGAAGGCGGTGATCGCCCCCAATCCGGACGTGCTGCTGGAGAGCTACGCCCTGTTCAAGGATTGGCTGGTACTGGAAGAGCGCAACAAGGGGCTGACCCGACTGCGCCAGATCAACTGGCAGAGCAGTGAAGAGAAGGAGATCGCCTTCGACGATCCCGCCTATGTCACCTGGCTCGCCTACAACCCGGAGCCGGATACCAGCGCCCTGCGCTATGGCTACTCCTCCATGACCACCCCCGCCTCCACCTATGAGCTGGACATGGCGAGCGGCAAGCGCATCCTGCTCAAGCAGCAACCGGTGGCCGGCTTCAAGGCCGACCAGTACGCCAGCGAGCGGCTCTGGGTGACCGCCCGCGACGGCGTATCGGTGCCGGTGTCGCTGGTCTATCGCAAGGACAAGTTCAAGAAAGAGCAGGCTGATGCGCCCAAGAATCCGCTGCTGGTCTATGGCTATGGATCCTACGGCGCCAGCATGGATCCCGACTTCAGCAGCTCGCGCCTGAGCCTGCTGGACAGAGGCTTCGTCTACGCCATCGCCCATATCCGGGGTGGTGAAGAGCTGGGCCGTCACTGGTACGAAGATGGCAAGTTGCTGAAAAAGCAGAACACCTTCAATGACTTCATCGATGTCACCAAGGCGCTGGTGGAGCAAGGCTACGGTGCCAGGGATCAGGTCTACGCCATGGGCGGCAGCGCCGGCGGCCTGCTGATGGGGGCAGTCATCAATCAGGCGCCCGAACTCTATCGCGGCGTGGTGGCGCAGGTGCCGTTCGTCGATGTGGTCACCACCATGCTGGACGAGTCGATCCCCCTCACCACCGGGGAGTATGACGAGTGGGGTAACCCGAACCAGAAGCGCTACTACGACTACATGAAGAGCTACAGCCCCTACGATCAGGTCAAGGCACAAGCCTATCCCAACCTGCTGGTCACCACCGGACTGCACGACTCTCAAGTGCAGTATTGGGAGCCCGCCAAGTGGGTCGCCAAGCTGCGCGAGCTGAAGACGGATGATAACAAGTTGTTACTGAACACCGACATGGACGCCGGCCACGGTGGCAAGTCGGGCCGCTTCAAAGCCTACGAAGATATCGCGCTGGAGTATGCCTTTATCCTGGATCTGGCCACCCCGGCCAACTGATCCATTATGACCCCGGCCCTTGTCACACAAGGGCCGCATAAGAATCCCCTCCTAGTTTTTCCCTCTTCCATTTCCCTTCATATCAAATTAATCTTCGGCTAGAAAATGAATGATCAAGGTCATGTTTCTCAAGATTAAACTCCGTGATTTTGCCATTTCGTTTGATTTATGTTGGGTGAATGTGCTTAATCGGAGTGCTTGCAACTTTTTATTTGGCCCCTCAGGGGCCAATTTATCTTCGACCGACAGGAGGTCGGTAGCCTCACCACAGGATGAGGGTGACTGCCGGAAAGGGGGGAATCAACTCCCCCGCTTTCGCGCAACGAGAAGAGCAGGCAAGCCCGGCGCAGAACGGGATTGCCATCAATTTATCCGGGGATCGGATAAACAAAATCAAAGAAAAGGGAGAAAAAATGAAAGGATTAACTTTGGCATGCGCCCTGTCGGCGGCTCTGGTCGGTGTCTCATTCGGTGGTCCGGTACAAGCGCAGGAGCGCTTCGTGACCATAGGCACCGGCGGTCAGACCGGCGTCTACTATGTCGCTGGCCAGTCCATCTGCCGCTTCCTCAATCGCGGCGCCGCCGATCACCAGATCAAGTGCAACGCCCCGGCCAGTGGCGGCGGTGTTGCCAACGTCAACGGCATCCGCAGCGGTGAATTCAACTTCGGCATCATGCAATCCGACCACCAGTTCAAGGCGATGAAAGGGCTGCCACCGTTCCAGGCCGAAGGGGCCATGGACGATATGCGCGCCGTCTTCTCCCTGCAGAGCGAGGTGTTCACCATCCTGGCTCGCCGCGATGCCAAGATCGCCAGCTTCGACGATCTGAAGGGCAAGCGCGTCAACATCGGCAACCCGGGCTCCGGCCAGCGTGACACCATGGAAGAGATCATGGCGGTCAAAGGCTGGAAAAAGGGTGACTTCGGTCTGGTCTCCGAGCTGAAACCGGCCGAACAGGCCTCCGCCCTCGGTGACAACAACATCGATGCCATGAGCTACTTCGTCGGTCACCCGAACGGCGCCATTCAGGAAGCCTCCACCACCACAGATGCAGTACTGGTACCTGTGACCGGCGCCGACATCGACAAGCTGCTGGCCGAGAAGAGCTACTACAGCAAGGCCGAGATCCCGGGCGGCATCTACAAGGGCAGCGATAAACCGACCCCCTCCATCGGTGGCAAAGCGGTGCTCTCCACCAGCGCCAAAACCGATCCGGAAGTGGTCTATCAGCTGGTCAAGTCGGTGTTCGACAACCTGGATCGCTTCAAGCGCCTGCACCCTGCCTTTGCCGACCTGAAAGAGGCCGACATGATCAAGGTGGGTCTCTCTGCACCGCTGCATGAAGGGGCTGCCCGCTACTACAAAGAGCGCGGCTGGCTCTGATTGAAGGCCCCGGGGCCTTTGTCACTCTCTTCGACACCCGTCTGCCGCCTGATTGCGGGGGCGGGTGTCGCTCTTGTTGTACTCGTTGGCACAAGTTAACCCTATGCAAGATAAACAACTCTCTACCGAGGAACTGATCGCCCAGGATGTGGGCGCTCGCCTGCCGCTTGGCATCATGGGCTGGCTCATCACCGCACTGGCGCTGGCCTGGTCGCTGTTCCAGCTCTGGATCGCCTCGCCACTCCCCTTCATGGTGGGGTTTGGCGTACTCAATGACACCGAAACCCGCTCCATTCACCTCACCTTTGCCCTGTTGCTCGCTTTTCTGGTGTTCCCGGCATTTCGCTCCTCGCCGCGGGATCGGGTTCCCCTCGGCGATATCGCCCTCGGTCTGATCGCTGCTGGCGCCGCGTCTTACCTGTTCGTGATGTATGAAGCGCTGGCACTGCGTCCCGGCACCCTCACCACCGCCGATCTGGTGACCGCCTGCATCGGCATTCCGCTGCTGCTGGAAGCGGCGCGCCGCGCCCTGGGGCCGGCACTCGCGGTCATCGCCATCGTCTTTCTGATCTACAGCCTGGCGGGCCCCTGGATGCCGGGACTGCTGGCACATCGCGGGGTAGGCTTTACCGCGCTGGCCAACCACCAGTGGATCACCACCGAAGGGGTGTTCGGCATTGCCCTTGGCGTCTCCACCAGCTTCGTGTTCCTGTTCGTGCTGTTTGGCGCCCTGCTGGAGCGTGCCGGTGCCGGTCACTACTTTATCCAGCTCGCCTTCAGCCTGCTCGGTCACCTGCGCGGCGGCCCGGCCAAGGCAGCAGTGGTCGCCTCCGGCCTGACCGGTCTGATTTCCGGCTCGTCGATTGCCAACGTGGTGACCACCGGCACCTTCACCATCCCGATGATGAAGAAGGTGGGCTTCAGTTCAGAGAAAGCGGGGGCGGTGGAAGTGGCCTCCTCGGTCAACGGCCAGATCATGCCACCTGTGATGGGGGCTGCGGCTTTCCTGATGGTCGAATACGTGGGCATCCCCTATGTGGAGATCATCAAGCACGCCTTCCTGCCTGCCACCATCTCCTACATAGCGCTGCTCTACATCGTCCATCTGGAGGCGCTGAAACTGGGCATGCAGCCCATCGGCAACCATCAACCCAAACCCTGGCTGCGTCGCCTGACCGGTTTTGCCTTTGGCGCGGCCCTCATCAGCGGCCTGTCACTGGCGGTCTACTATGGCCTCGGCTGGCTCAAACCTGCACTGGGTGACTACGCCCTGCCGGGGATCTCGGTACTGCTGGCTGCCACCTATGTGGCCCTGTTGAAGATCGCCGCCAGCAATGAACCGCTGCCTGCCGAAGATCCCGACAAGCCGCTCACCGAATTGCCCAACACCCGCGCCGTGCTGCTCTCCGGCCTGCACTTCCTGCTGCCGGTGGTGGTACTGGTGTGGTGCCTGATGGTGGAACGCCTCTCGCCGGGGCTGTCGGCCTTCTGGGGGACCGTGATGCTGGTGATCATCCTGCTGACCCAGCGCCCGCTGCTCAACTGGCTGCGCAAGGACGGCAAGCACGACTACGGCACCGTCGCTGACGGCGTGGTGGATCTGCGGGAAGGGCTGGTCGCCGGTGCCCGCAACATGATCGGTATCGGCATTGCCACCGCCACCGCGGGGATTATCGTGGGTGCGGTCTCCCAGACCGGGGTCGGTCTGGTGCTGGCGGATCTGGTGGAGTTCCTCTCCATGGGCAACCTGCTGCTGATGCTGCTGCTAACCGCTCTGCTGAGCCTGATCCTTGGCATGGGGCTGCCGACCACTGCCAACTACATAGTGGTCTCCAGCCTGCTGGCACCAGTGGTGGTGACGCTGGGGCAGCAAAACGGGCTGATCGTGCCGCTGATCGCGGTGCACCTGTTCGTCTTCTACTTCGGCATCATGGCGGATGTGACGCCGCCGGTGGGGCTGGCTTCCTTCGCGGCTGCCGCTGTCTCCAAGGGCGATCCCATCAAGACCGGGATCACGGCGTTTTACTACAGCCTGCGTACCGCGGCGCTGCCGTTCCTGTTTATCTTCAACACCGATCTGCTGCTGATCGACGTGGACTTCGCCCACGGGGTGCTGATCTTCATCGTGGCGACCATCGCCATGCTGATCTTCGCCGCCGCCACCCAGGGCTGGTTCCTGGTGAAGAGCCGCTGGTACGAGAGCGTGCTGCTGTTGCTGGTCGCCTTTACCCTGTTCCGCCCGGGTTTCTGGATGGACATGGTGCACGACCCCTATCGCGAGACCCCGCCTGCCCAGCTGGCCCAAACCATGGGTGAAGTGGAGGCGGAGAGCACCCTGCGGCTGCGGATCCTCGGTGAAGATGCCGTGGGCAAGCCACGCAAGTTCACCCTGCTGGTCGCCGTACCGGATGGGGCAAATGGCGAGGAGCGGCTGGCCAATCTGGGGCTGAGCCTCTATGAGCAGGATGGCAAGACGCTGATCGACAACGTCGCCTTTGGCAGCCCGGCCGCCACCATGGGGCTGGAGTTCGATCAGGAGATCCTCACCGTCAAGGCGCCCACCGATCGCTGGCGCAAGGAGTGGATGTGGATCCCGGGCTTCCTGCTGTTCGGGGTGATCGTCTGGCTGCAGCGTCGCCGCAGCGTCAAGGCCGGTTAATCCGCCAGGCAAATAAGACAGAGGGCCGCGATTGCGGCCCTCTTTTTATGGATATCGATCTCGCTGCAGCGGCGATCAGTGACCCGCCAGCTTCATATTCTCTACCAGCACCGAGCCGGTCTTGAGACTGGAGCGCTCATCCTCGTCACTACCCACCGCCACGATATGACTGAACATCTCGGCCAGATTGCCGGCGATGGTGATCTCCTCGACCGGATAGGCTATTTCGCCATTCTCGACCCAGAAACCGGCAGCGCCGCGGGAGTAGTCGCCATTGACGATATTGACCCCCTGCCCCATCAGCTCGGTCACCAGCAGACCGGTACCCATCTCTTTCAGCATGCCCTGAAAATCCTGGCCGGTATTGGAGACCTGCCAGTTGTGGATGCCACCGGCATGACCCGTAGTGGTCAGCCCCAGCTTGCGCGCAGAGTAGGAGGTAAGCAGCCAGCTCATCAGCTCGCCGTTACGGATGATATCCATGTCGCGGGTACGCACCCCTTCGCCATCGAACGGGGTACTGGCGAGCCCGCCCAGCAGGTGGGGGAACTCCTGAATGGTGAGCCACTCTGGCAGGATCTGCTTGCCCAATTTGTCGAGCAGGAAGCTCGACTTGCGATAGAGGTTGCCACCGCTGATGGCCATCACCAGATGGCCCCACAGGCCGGAGGCAGTATCGGGGTGGAACAGCACAGGGGCATGGCGGGTAGAAATCTTGCGGGCGCCGAGACGGGAGACGGTACGCTCCACCGCCTCGTCGGCGATGCGCTGCGCGCTCCAGAGCCCGTCGAGGGAACGGCTGGAGGAGTAGCCGTAATCCCGCTGCATGTCGCCATCCTGCTCGCCGATCAGCACGCAGCTCAGGGAGTTACGCGACGCCGCGTAGCCTTTGACGAAGCCGTGGCTGTTGCCATAGACCTTGATGCCAAGATGGCTGGAGAAACCGGCACCGTCGGAGTGCTTGATACGGACATCGCGACCCAGAGCGAGTCGTTCGCACTCGATGGCCAGATCGATGCCGCGCTGGGGATCCAGCTCGATTTGGTGACACAGTTGCAGGTCGGGGGCATCCCAGGCCAGCAGCTCGGCGTCCGCCAGACCGGCGCAATCATCCGCCGAGGTGTGGCGGGCAATCTCGATGGCCGCTTCAACGGCGGCACGAATGGCGGGTTTGCTCAGATCGGTGGTCGAGGAAGATCCCTTGCAACCATCGCGATAGACGGCGATGCCGAGGGCGCCATCCTTATTGAATTCAATGCTTTCCAGTTCACAACCCCGGGTGTTCACCGACAACCCGGTCTGCTTGCTGATGGAGACTTCGGCCAGCGAGGCGCCCAGTCCTTTGGCTATCTCCAGGGCTTCGGCAACCACGGCCTCGAGATGGGCTTGATCCTGGCGGATTTGGTCTTGCTGATCCATAACTCACATCTGTATGAAAGAAGGAAAGGGGGGGTAAGCATATCAGACCCCTGCGCCCAGCGGGAGAAGCTGGTAACATATCCACCAAACGTGAATGACAGGAATCAAGAGACCGATGAGTCAATATCAAGACGACAACGAGTTCGAAGACTGGGGCCCCAGCAAGAGCCAGCTCAAGCGCGATGCCGAAGCATTGCAGAAAATGGGGGAAGAGATCGTCTCCCTCAGCCACAGCGAGCTGGAAAAAATCCCGTTGGATGAAGAGCTTGCAGAAGCTGTCGAGCTGGGTCGCAAACTCAAGCCGAAGAAGGATGAGTCCTTCCGTCGCCATCTGCAGTTCATCGGCCGCCTGATGCGCAGCCGCGATATCGAGCCGATTGCCGAAGCGCTCTCCATCATCAAGAACCGTCACTCCACCGTGAATGCACGCCTGCATCGCCTGGAGCAGTGGCGCGAGCGCCTGATCACCGAAGGTGACAGCGCCCTCAACGAGCTGATGTCCCAGTTCCACGAGCTGGATCGCCAGAAGCTGCGCCAGCTGATCCGCTCCGCCAACAAGGAGCGGGAGCTGAACAAGCCGCCGGTCGCCTACCGCGAGATGTACCAGTATCTGCGCGGCGAGATCGAAGGCCTGCTGTGACCCCCGAAACACGCCTCCCCTTGCGGAGGCGTGTTTATCTTGATGCCTTTTCCCCTACCCCCTCCCTGTGCGTTTAATATATCCACCACTCTGGTGTTCCTGGCATACATCCCTATCCGTTTTTCCCAGTAAAATCGCCACTAAAGAACCATTCAAAACTATTGCATTAACAATTTTGCATCATTTTGTTTGACATATTGAACAGCCTTGGCAGACTGGGGAGAGGATCCAGGCTGTCGCTGCCGAGGCTGACCGACGATTCGATTCTGCCACCCGGTAAGACGCGGGATCCCATGACCATACCTTGAGGCATGCCCTTGCCCAGCCGATGTGCAAGGGTCTGCCCAAGGTGCAGGATGAGACTTCAACGCCAGGGATAATCAGGGTGTTCTATGCCAAATTCCATACTCGTCACCAACCGTAAACCCGTCGTGCTGATGACCATGGGGGCCCAGCCCCGCAACGGCCACGCCTATCAGGTAATGACCCACAAATACATCATGCCGCTGGTCGAGATCAGCGGCTGTGTCCCGCTGCTGGTGCCCACCTGCTGTGGCACCGCCGATCTGGAGCAGTATCTGGATCTGGCTGACGGCATCTATCTGAGCGGCGCCGGCTCCAACATCGATCCGGCGCTTTACGGACAGGAGAACCTCACCCCGGAGAAACAGCAGGACAGGGATCGCGACCTGTTCGATCTGCCCCTCATTAAGGGAGCCCTCGCCCGTGGCATGCCGATCCTCGGGATCTGTCGCGGCATGCAGGAGATCAACGTGGCACTGGGCGGAGATATCCACCAGAAGGTCTATACCGAACCGGGTTATGACGATCATCGGGAAGATGCCGACGATCCGGTCGACGAACAGTATGGGCCAAGCCATCAGATTGAGCTGCTGCCGGGCAGCTGGTTTGCCGAACTGATGGGGGCTGAACAGATACCGGTCAACTCCCTGCATGGACAGGGGCTAAACCGTCTTGGTGATGGCCTAGAGCCGCTGGCCCATGCCGAAGATGGACTGGTCGAGGCCATCCATGCCCCTACCCTCTCCCCTTTCCTGCTGGCAGTACAGTGGCACCCGGAGTGGAAAGCCAGCGAGAATCCTCACTCCATCAAGATCTTCCAGGCCTTTGGTGACGCCTGCCGACGCCGTCAGAGAGATAATCGTTAACGCTTATTCACCAAATCCTCGCGCCTTGAGCTTGGGCAATCCGCCCCGCTCGGGGCGCAGGGTACGGCAAATATCCATCCCCTTGAGCCCACGCTGGATATGATCAGGCGAATGGCCAAACACCATGCCGTTGCTGCGGTAGAGGTTGTTGTCATCCAGCTCGAACTTCTCGCCGCCGATCAGCAACTGCTCGCGGCCATTGACCGTATCACCCCGTTTGATGGGCACCTTCATATCGCTCAGCACCTCGCCGGTGGCACACCCCTCGCGCCAGCGCGCCTCGCTGGAGAAGGGGGTAATAGCTATTTCACGCCAGGAGCCATCCCGGAATTCGACCCGATACTTCTCGACCAGCAGATCGCAGCCAGCCAGTGGCAACAGGGCCATCAAACAGATGATTTTCTTTGAAAATTTCACTCAATCGCACTCCTTTGCCCGGTTCTGCACAGGATAAATAAATTGCTGCCCCAACGCACCATTTCCCCGTGCCGGAACGGCTATGCTGGAAATAAAACCATCACAAGGGGCCGTCATGTTCAGCGACAACCTCACTGCGCTACCCACACTGATATGGATCCGCGAACACCCGTTCTGGACCCTGCTCACACTCTCTCTGATGCTGCTCCACTTCTGGCGCCGCCCCGGGCAACGACGGGAGCTGCTCTCCGAGCTCAGCTTCGTGATGATAAGCACTGTCGTGATCCTGCTGATCCAGTTGGAAGGGGGCTGGTTCAAACTGCCGCTGCCCCATCAATTGCTGATCGAGATCTCCACCCTGCTGGCGGGCCTGATATTGGTAAAAGTGTGGGGGATACTGCTGTTCGAATTTCTTCTGCCCCTCTGCCAGATCCGCATCCCGCGGATCATCGCCGACATCGTCATCACCATCGGCTATATCGGCTGGGGTCTGTTTCGCCTCTACGCCTCCGGCATGGCGCTCGGGGAGATAGTCACCACCTCGGCGGTGATCACCGCGGTCATCGCCTTCGCCATGCAGGATACTTTGGGCAATCTGCTGGCCGGGGTCTCCATTCAGCTCGACAACTCCATCGCCATCGGGGACTGGCTGCAAGTGGACACCACCCAGGGCCGGGTAGTGGAGATCAACTGGCGTGCCACCACCATCGAGACCCGCAACTGGGAAACTGTGGTCATCCCCAACAGTCATCTGCTCAAACAGCGCTTCACCGTGCTCGGGCGTCGCCGTGGCGAGCCGCTGCAGTGGCGACGCTGGGTCTGGTTCGATCTGACCCTGGATACCCTGCCGACCCAGATCATCGCCCTGATCGAGAAATCCCTGCGAGAGACCAAGCTCCCCTGCGTCGCCAAGCATCCGCAACCGGATTGCCTGCTGATGAATGTCGAGGGGGGGATTGCCCGTTATGCGGTGCGCTACTGGCTGACCGATCTGGCTCGCGACGATCCGACCGACTCCATGGTACGCAGCCTGATCGATGCCGCCCTGCGTCGCAACGATCGCCGTCTTACCCCACCGATCTTCAATGTCTTTATGGCCAAGGAGAAGCAGCACCTGGATGCCCGCCACAAGCGCCACACCGCCGAACGAACCGATACCCTGCGCAAGCTGCCGCTGTTTGCCATGTTGCAGGAGGATGAGCTGATCAGACTGGCGGACCAGGTGAAGTTTGCCCCCTTTGTCAGCGGTGACATCATGCTGGAGCAGGGTGAGGTCTCCAGCTGGCTGTTCGTACTGGTCAAAGGTGAAGCCGAGATGCTGATTAATCTGGAAGGGAAAGAGTTGAAACTGGGCACTCTCGGCGCAGGTGACTTCTTCGGGGAACTGAGCCTGCTCACCGGCGAACCCAGTACCTTCACCGTGCGGGCGGTGGCCACCGTCGAAACCTATCGCATCAATCAGAGCATGTTCCAGGAGCTGGTCGCCCAGCGCGAGTCACTGGTCGAGCCCCTCTATCGAGTACTGAGTGACCGTCAGCAGGAGCAACAGGCACTGCTGGAACGAGAGGCAGAGTCAATGAAACGGCCACCACAACAGCTTGATCTGCTTGATAAACTGATGAAGCTGTTCGGGGGCAGATGACGTAGCATGGCATCTTGTTGAGGACGTGAAGAGAGAACAGCAGCCATGTTACTGACAACCCTGGCCCTTGCCGCCAGCCTGCAATTTGATTGTCCTGCCACCATCGAGGCTCGCCAGCAGCTGCTGACCCCGCAGCAGGGCTGGCAGGCCGTGACCCGCAACGACAACGGCAAACCTGGCGAGCGCCTCACCCATCGGCTGGATCGTCTCTCCCTGTTTGACGGAAATCCCGATGAGCGGGTCCAGCTCAAACCGGATAACGGCGACAGCGACGAGATCCACTACTGGAGCCAGCTCGATAGCAGCCTGCGCCCCCTCTATCTGGTCTGCCGCTATCAGAACAGCGCCATCACCCTGCAGCAGGCGCTGCCCGTCGGCATCAGTTACTGCCGCGTCAACCAGCGCGACCGCTACACCCTGCTCGGGTTGGTTTGTCGCAAATAGCGGGCGTAACCCCTTGCCATATATCGCTATTCGCTGACAGCCATTACCGCCTGAGCGTGGCCACCCGCCAGCACCATCAGAGCAGCAGCTCAGCCAGCTCCTCCAGTGCCGTCAGCCCCACGTCCGGCAACTGTTGCAGCCGTTGCCACGGTTGCTGCCGTTCGTTGAGCCAGGCGGCGCGAAAGCCATGCAGACGGGCACCCAGTACATCGGTCTCGGGATGATCCCCCACATGGAGGATCCGCTGCGCAGGCAGCTTGAGGGCACTGCGGGTCTGCTCAAACATATCCGGCGCCGGTTTCATCCTGGCGCCCGCCCCCGCCTTGCAGACCAGCGTGAAGTAGCGATCCAGCCCTGCCTGAAGCAGATCCAGATTGCCGTTGGTGATGACCACCAGCGGGTAGCGTTCGGCCAATCTGGCCAGCAGCTGATGAGTGGACTCGCTCACATCGATCTTCGAGCGCTCTGCCAGAAACGCAGCAAAGACCTGCTCCGCCTCGCGACTGGCCTGCTGGTCGGCCATCCCCCCCTCGACCATGGCGGCGCGGATGGTCTGCTGGCGCGCCAGGCTGACATCGTGGCGCAGCTCGGGCCGAGCCATCAACACAGCGCGTTTTAGCTCCAGCCAGCGCGGCTTGTCGAGCATGGCGGTGGCCAGATATTCGCTGCGCAGATGGTTCAGCATCCACTGCTCGGCGCGCACGATGGCGGGGCCGTTGTCATAGAGGGTGTCATCGAG
The DNA here is from genome assembly GCF_049174935.1 of Aeromonas sp. 600886. Lineage (NCBI taxonomy): Bacteria > Pseudomonadati > Pseudomonadota > Gammaproteobacteria > Aeromonadales > Aeromonadaceae > Aeromonas > Aeromonas sp. 600886. The sequence goes on from NZ_JAAKUB010000002.1 coordinate 186,871, forward strand.
GTCAAACGAGATGGCAGCAACCGGCTGCCAGCGGCGATAGAAGTGCATGGACTCTCCTCTGCAACGGGGCTCAGGGCCCGTTATTCATCGTCCTGTGCATCCGGGTCACGCTTGGCCCTTGGGTGAGCGCTGTCGTAGACCTTGGCCAGATGCTGGAAGTCGAGGTGGGTATAGATCTGGGTGGTGGAGAGGTCGGCATGTCCCAGCAGCTCCTGAACCGCCCGCAGATCGCCGGAAGACTCCAGCATATGGGTGGCGAAGCTGTGGCGCAGCTTGTGGGGATGGACGTGGGCGTTGAGCGCCTGCTTGTTGCCCCAGCCATCGAGGCGAGCCTGCACCGAGCGGGCCGACAGCCGCTGCTTGCGGCTGGAGACAAACAGCGCCTCGCTCTCATCCCCAGCCAGCAGCGGGCGCACCTTGAGCCACTTCTGCAGCCACTCGACCGCCATCCGGCCGATGGGCAGCACCCGCTCCCGCGAGCCCTTGCCGGTCACCTTGAGCTGGCGGTCATCGAGCTTCAAATCCACCAGATTGATCCCCACCAGCTCGGCCAGACGCAGCCCTGAAGAGTACATCAGCTCCATGATGGCGCGATCCCGCACCGCCAGCGGATCCTGCTCGTCGGTGATGTTGAGCAGCTGGTGCATCTCGTCCACATCGAGGTTTTTCGGCAGCGGCCTCCCCTGTTTGGGGGTGACGATGCCACGGGCCGGATTGGCGGTCAGTCGCCCCTGCCGCACCTGCCAGTCGCAAAAGCTGCGCAGGGCCGAGACCTTGGTGGAAAGGGAACGAGGAGCAAGGCCCGCCTTGTGCATCCGGGTCACCAGAGTGCGCACCTGACTCGCCTCAAGCCGACCCCAGTCAGTGAGCCCCAGGGCTACCAGCTCGGCGGTCATCGCCTCCAGATGGGCTTGATAGTTATTGCGGGTATGAGGGCTGAGCTGACGCTCGACCCTCAGGTATTCGATAAAGGCCGCCAGCTCGTCCGCCAGTGCCGCGGGCAGTGGCGGTGTGACGACGGGAGCTTTGGCGGGCGCCCTGGCCGGTGTTCTAGCCATGAGTCAACTCGGGCAGACGCAGTTGCAGCAGGCGCCCCAGTTGGCCCAGCAGCAGGGTGTCGTTGTGGGGAGTAAAGTGGCCGGGATCCGAGCTGGCGAAGGCCAGCACACCGAGATCGCCAAGCCGCATCAGGGCCACCGAGTTGACCAGCACATCGTGGCCAAACAGCGCCTGCTTCTCGCTCTGGCTCAGGCGGCCAAAGTAGTAATCCTGCCCCGGCAGACGCTGACCCAGCAGGGATTCGAGCTGCTTGCCCTGTGCCAGAAAGCGCTGCTCGGGCCCGCTCAGGGTAAACTTCTTGGGATTGAGCCAGAGCCGCAGCCCGGTCAGGCGCAGCCGCTGGACAAAGGCCTTGCCCATCACGGCACTCACTTCGAACAGGGTCTGGCAGCCGTACAGCTCGCCGTAGAGATCGGCATAGACCCGGAATATGCGCTCGTTCTCGCTGGCGCTCCCCATCAATTCGGTGATCTCCTGCTCCAGCTGTTCGATCCGCTCGCGCTGGCGCTCCAGCTGGCGCTCGACCAGCGAGACCGACCCTTTGCGTTCATGGGGAATGCGGATCCTGTCCAGCACGGCGGCATGGCGTTGGAAAAACTCGGGATAACGGGCCAGGTACTCCAGCACAGTGGCTTCATCCACCGATTGCTCCTGCCGTTTGAGTTCGCTCATAAATTGATTGATCCATCAGAGAAATGGGACTCGCGGCCCCGACATCATGGGCAAAGGGGGCCAACGCCCCCCGTACCTGAACCTTTATCGGCTAAACCTCTATCTGGCCGTCAAACACATGCTCGGCGGGACCTGTCATATAGACCGGCTGGCCCGGCCCCTTCCAGGCGATGGTCAGCTTGCCGCCCGGCAGACTGACGGTGACCCGCTCCTTGAGCTTGCCCTGACTGATGCCAATCACCGCCGCCGCACAGGCACCGGTGCCGCAGGCCAGGGTCTCGCCACAGCCCCGCTCGAATACACGCAGCTTGATCTCGGTGGCATTGACCATCTCCATGAAGCCGACGTTGACCCGCTCGGGAAAACGCTCGTGGCGCTCCATGATGGCACCCAGCGTTTCGACCGGCGCATCGGCGACCGAAGGCACCTCGATGACGCAGTGGGGATTGCCCATGGAGACCACGCCACACATCACGGTATGCTCCTGCGCCCGCAACAGATAGGTTTTCTCTGCCTTCTGGGCCCGGAACGGGATCTTGCCCGGCTCAAACTGGGGAACACCCATGTTGACCGTGACCTGATTCTCCCCCTCCAGCTGCAACACGATGCGACCCCGGGCGGTACTGACCGCGATGCGATCCCGGTTGATCAGCCCCTTGAGACGCACGAAACGGGCAAAACAGCGGGCACCGTTGCCACACTGCTCCACCTCGCTGCCATCGGCATTGAAAATGCGATAGTGAAAGTCGAGTTCAGGGTCATAGGGCGGCTCCACCAGCAGCAGCTGGTCAAAGCCGATCCCGAAGTGGCGATCTGCCAGCTTCTTGATGACGTCATTGCTGAAAAATACCTTCTGGGTGACGCCATCCACCACCATGAAGTCGTTGCCCAAGCCATGCATCTTGGAAAAATCTATCAACATCGTGCATTCCTGTGCTGTTAGGGCTGTAAAAATTCACCGAACCAAGGGTCGCCAAGCGCCATGAAGTCGTTGTCCAAAGCCCCATGCATCCTGGAACAGTCTGTCCACATCGTGCATTCCTGTGCTGTTAGGGCTGTAAAAACTCACCGTCAACCGTTATGAAATCATTGTCCCAGCCTGCGCCATCAGGGCAGCAGGTGCTCACCGCGCCAGAGATCGGCCAACTGCTCACGCTCGCGGATCAGGTGTGCTTCGGCACCATCCACCAGCACTTCGGCTGCGCGCGGACGGGTGTTGTAGTTGGATGACATGGTAAAGCCGTAGGCTCCGGCCGAACGCACTGCCAGCAGGGAGCCCTCGGCAATGGCCAAGGTGCGCTCCTTGCCGAGGAAGTCGCCGGTCTCGCACACCGGGCCCACCACGTCATAGATCGCGGGAGCATGGCCGGCACGGCTATCCACCTCGATGATGTTCATCCAGGCGCCGTAGAGCGAGGGGCGCAGCATGTCGTTCATGCCGGCATCGATCAGCGCGAAGTTGCGGGTCTCGCCCGGCTTCAGGTACTCGACCCGGGTCAGCAGCACACCGGCATTGGCGACGATGGCGCGGCCCGGCTCGAACAGCAGGGTCAGATCCCGGCCCGCCAGCTTCTGCTTGAGCGCTTCGGCATACTCGGTCGGATGGGGTGGCTGCTCGGAACCATAGTTGACCCCAAGGCCGCCCCCCACATCCAGATGGTGGATATGAATCCCTTCCGCCGCCAGACCGTCGATCAGCCGCAGCAACTTGTCAGCCGCTTCCATAAAGGGATTTAATTCAGTGAGTTGCGAGCCGATATGGCAATCCACCCCGACGATCTCGATGTTCGCCATCGCGGCCGCCTTGCGATAGATGGCTGGCGCCAGCTCGATGGGGATGCCGAACTTGTTCTGTTTGAGGCCAGTGGAAATATAGGGGTGAGTACCGGCATCGATATCCGGATTGACCCGAACCGAGACGCGAGCCTTCTTGCCCATGCTGCCCGCCACCCGATTGAGGCGCTCCAGCTCGGCTTCCGACTCCAGATTGAAACAGAGGATCTCTTTATCCAGCGCAAGGCGCATCTCGGCTTCACTCTTTGCTACACCGGAGAAGACCACCTTGGCCGGATCACCGCCCGCCGCCAGTACCCGCGACAGCTCGCCACCGGAGACGATGTCAAACCCCGAGCCCAGTCGTGCCAGCAGGTTGAGCAGCGCCAGATTGGAGTTGGCCTTCACCGCATAGCAGATCAGATGGGGAATATCGCCAGCGGCCTTGTCGAAGGCGTGCCAGTGGCGCTCGAGGGTAGCACGGGAGTAGACGTAAAGCGGGGTACCGTACTGCTCGGCAAGCTGTTGCAGCGAGGTTTGCTCGGCCTGAAGCTGGCCGGCGGCGTCGTAGTTAAAGTGATCCAAGGGGGCGGTTCCTTCCTAGAATGGGTGCGGCATTAGTGCGGCGCGGCCTCGGTGGCAGCCTCAGTGGTCGCAGGCGGCGCTGCTTGCGGTGTACTCTGGCTCTGTGGCTGCTCGGGGGGCGGCATATAGAGCGGCCCCTTCAGACCGCACGCGGCCAACCCGAGGGACAGAAGAGTGGCAAGCAGACACTTGGTGAACTGGGTGATCATAATGGTTCGCTGCGAAAAAATTTTTGGCCCTCTATAATCGCACTCACATTGTTAAAAGCAACAGGATAAACCGATGAAGGATCACGAGTATCACGCCCTGACCGACGCCTTTTTCCAATATGTGGAGGACACGCTCGACGAGGGGTATCCGGATATCGACTGCGAACGCAACGGTGGCGTATTGACCCTCTCTTTCGAGAACAAGACCAAGGTCATCATCAACAAGCAGGAGCCACTGCACCAGATTTGGGTCGCCACCCGCGAGAACGGCTTCCACTTCGAACTGCAGGGTGACACCTGGATCGACAACCGCTTCGGCCACGAGCTCAAGGCGCTGTTGAGCCAATCCTGCTCCGCCCAGGCGGGTGAAGAGGTGGTGTTTCCATGATCGACCTGCACCCGCAGGGCGCCCGTCACGCGGTGATCTGGCTACACGGGCTGGGTGATTCCGGCGCAGGTCTCGCCCCACTGGTGGACGCGCTGGATCTGCCCGCCGAGCTGCCGGTGCGTCACCTGCTGCCGGATGCCCCCGAGCGCCCCATCACCATCAACATGGGCTACAAGATGCGCGGCTGGTACGACATCAAGAGCTTCGAGGATCCCGCCGAGCGGGCCGTGGAGTCCCATGTCCGTGAATCAGCCGACCAGATTGCCGCATTGCTGGATCAGCTGGTGGCCGACGGGTTTGTCCCCGAGCATATCGTGCTGGCAGGCTTCTCACAGGGCGGGGTAATTGCCTCCTTCACCGCGCTGCGCTATCAGGCTACGCTGGCGGGCTTGCTCTGCATGTCCACCTATCTGGCTGCCCCCGACAAGCTGCTCGGCGAGATGAGCGAGGCTGCTCGCACCCTGCCCATCTGCTACATGCACGGCATCTACGACGATGTGGTGAGCCTGTCGCTCGGTTGGGATGCCAAGAACCGGCTGGAAAGCGCCGGGCTCGACCCCGAGTGGCACGAGTACCCGATGCGTCACGAGATCTGCCGTCCGCAGCTGGGCGACATTCGCAGCTGGCTGCTGGCTCGTCTCGGCGCCTGAACAACCGCAAAAGCAAACGGCCTGTATCTGCAGGCCGTTTTTTATGGCGATTCCAACTGACGGATCAACCCACTTCCCGGGTGGGCGGCACCTGTTCACGCAGAGTCCCCTGACTGCGATAGGGGATCACATCCAGCTCGCCATTCACTTGTACTATCTCGTAGTACTGGGGCAGGTTGAAGTTGATGAACTGCCCATCATCGCTGAACCGCTCGTGATTGGAGGTATAGAAGCGGTTGACCCCGGCCACCAGCTCATCCTTGTTGCCGGCAAAGTGCTGGTAGATCTCCACCCGGTTCGCCTCATCGAGGATATAGATGTTGGTGCCCGCATCCCGGGTATCGAAGAAGAACTGCACCAACCCTTCGCTGGCGTAGGCATCGACGATGCTCGGCAGATGCTGGCTGTGGGTCTTGTCGAGCCGCAGCGGCAGGTGATCCAGCTTGTTGTGGGAGATGTGGCGGTAAAAATCGATGGCGTTCTCCAGCTTCTTCACCGACACCCCGCGCCGCTCGAAGAAGATGCCGTACTTCTCGCGGCCAAGGGCCATGGTCTTGACCAGCTGTTGCTTGTCGCGGGCAAGGCGCAGGTCGATACACTCCGCCACCAAAGTCTGGAAGCGGGAGCGCACCAGAGAGCGGAAGTGCTGGCTGTAGCAGAACACCTCGATCATCTCGGGGGCGGCGGCATCCTGATGCATCTTGCCGAGGATGGTGGTGAGGGCATCGACCACGGCTTCATCCCCCTGGAAGTGCAGGGTACGGATCTCGCTCCAGGAGTTGCGATAGACCAGATCCACCGAACCGACCAGACACTCCTGATTGCGACCGAACGAGAAGACATCCACGGTATTGGCGTCAAATTCGATCACCTGACCGACCCAGTGGCTGGTCGGGTCCATCTCCAAATTGAGGAAGATGGAGAGCTGGCGAATTTCGCACGGCCGGCTGAGAGCCAGATTGGTGGCCAGCGGGTACTTCTCGGGGAAGCAGCCGGAGAGATCGCGGCAGAACTGGTGCAGATTGTCGATGTGCAGATCCGAGCCCTGATTGAACAGGTGCACCCGCGACTGGGGGGTCAGCAGATCGTTGAAGTAGGCCCAGGAGACCAGCTTGCTGATGTAGCCGTTGAACTCGAGCGGCGCGCGACCAATGATGTCCACCGGCTCCAGCGAATGTTTGTAGAGATACCAGCCGGCGCGGTTGAGGCGACCGTGGGGCACCTGCACGAAGCTAAGGTCGGGCTCGCTCAGATCCGGCGCGATCTTGAGGTTCACCCGCTGCACCTTGCCCGGCAGGCTCTCGAACGCGGCGTATAGTTTACGCGACAGGATGCCGATATCTTCCGGGTTGATCGACTCGCTGATGTTGTTGCGACGGGCGAACTGGATCAGGTTGCGGTAGCTCTGCATCAGGGCCTCCAGCAACTCGGCATGGGCAATCTTCACCTCCTCGACCTTCCACTCGTGGCGATGATCGAGGTGGTACAGTTTATCCTGGCTCCAACCCCAGTAGGAGACCAGTTGGCTCATCTGCTCGCGGCGCCACTCGGGAGAGTGATCATCCTTGGGATGACTGAGGCCATCGCACACCTTGAGGTAGAAGCAGCGGCGCACCAGATCGAGTCGCGCCATGTCGCCGATGGACTTGAGGTAATTGGTCACCTTGTCCAGCATCAGACAATAGTTGTCGAGCCGGTAGTGCATCCCCTCGTTGTGCTGAAACCAGTCGCGGCTGATCATCGATAGCAACCGGGTGTTGGGGTACTCGTGGGAATAAGCCTCCATCAGCACCGACTTGAGCACCGCCTTATAGGGGGAATCGATCCCCTTGTAGAGCTGCCACAGGGCAGAGCCGAAATACTCCTCCGCCGGAATCCGGTCAAAACTGCCGAGATCGAGCCAGTCATCCTGCCTGAGCTTGCCACTCTCGAACAACCCGTTCACATAGTCGTCGTAGTGATCATCACACTCGACAGGAACCAGATACCAGATGAGTCGCTTACCGGCGATGCGCATGGCACTGCGGTAGAACTCGTCGAGCAACAGCAGGTGCTGGGCACTGCCGCAGCTCTCCCCCTGCATCTGGGCATCGTTGGTCTGGCGGAACTTGTCTTCCGGGATCAGGAAGAAGTTGAGATCGACCCCGCGCTGTTCGGCCCACTTGGAGAGTTGCTGGCACTTCAGCTCCAGCAGATCGAGCCGCTCCTGCGACAAACCGGCCACGTGGCAGACCCAGATATCGAGATCGGAGTGACAGCACTGGCCGATGGAGGAGGTGCTGCCCATGGAGTAGAGCCCCTGAATGGCCCGATCATGGGTGGCAAGACCGCTCTGGCAGTTGGCGTTGCGACAGAGGTCATCGATAAAGGCTTGCTGTTCGGCGGTGGCGCTGAAGCTCCAGATGCCATGAGGGACATCACCGGAGACATAACCGGGCAGCAGGGGATGATTGAAGTGCAGCATGACAGGCAGCAGTTGGAATACCTGCTGCCCATAGCGACTCATGAGGCCTAACGCCCGTTGCGTCTTGAGACGGGTAATGTCGTCATAACGCGCAACCAGCGTATCGATGTGTTCCTGCAATGCCCTGCCTATCACCTAAGTGAAAATGACGCACCAAAAGGGGGATACGTCAAAAAAGTGTGATCATGTTAACAATGCAAACAGCGGTGGTAAACAAGCCTTCAGCTAAACGTCAGATTATTTCTGGTATGACCACATCAAGTATCAGGGGAAATCATTAAACTCCAATACATTCAATGAATTAATCAATATAGCTTGCTTAATGAAAATCATTTTCAGCATGCATTTTTGAGCTTGGCCCCGCTTTTGCCGGCTCCGCCATGAAAGCCCGGGCAAAGGGTGGTAATATCGATTTCCTTCTAAAAATGAAACAACTGATTGATATGGCAGCCCGAACCCTGAAAATTGCCACTCGCAAGAGCCCGCTGGCCCTGTGGCAGGCCAACTTTGTCAAAGACCGGCTCGAAGCCCTGCACCCGCAGTTGCAGGTCGAACTGGTGCCCATGAGCACTCAGGGTGACAAGATCCTCGATACCCCGCTGGCCAAGGTCGGTGGCAAGGGGTTGTTCGTCAAGGAGCTGGAGACCGCCATGCTGGAAGGACGGGCCGATATCGCCGTTCACTCCATGAAAGACGTTCCGGTAGAGTTCCCCGAGGGGCTCGGTCTGCACACCATCTGCGAGCGGGAAGATCCCCGCGACGCCTTCGTCTCCAATAGTTTCACAGCCATTGCCGAACTGCCGCAAGGGGCCGTGGTCGGCACCTCCAGCCTGCGCCGCCAGTGCCAGCTGCGCGCTGCGCGCCCGGATTTGGTGATCCGCGACCTGCGTGGCAACGTCAACACCCGCCTCGCCAAGCTGGATGCCGGTGAGTACGACGCCATCATCCTCGCCGCCGCCGGTCTGAAACGACTGGAGATGGCGCACCGCATCACCGCCTTTATCGAGCCGGAGCAGAGCCTGCCCGCCAACGGTCAGGGTGCCGTCGGTATCGAATGTCGCCTCGACGATGTTGAGCTTCACGCCCTGCTGGCGCCGCTGGAGCACGCCGAGACCCGCGCCCGGGTGCTGACCGAACGCGCCATGAATCGCGCCCTGCAAGGGGGATGTCAGGTGCCTATCGGTGCCTACGCACTGGTCGAAGGCGAGCAGATCTGGCTGCGCGGTCTGGTGGGTAGCCCGGATGGCAGCCAGGTAATCCGTGACGAGATCCGCGGCCCGCTGGCCGATGGTGAGGCCCTCGGCGAGCAACTGGCCCAGCGCCTGCTGGCCGCCGGTGCCGACGAGATCCTCGCCGAGGTCTACCGCGCATGACCCCGCTGGTGGTGCGTCCGGCCGCCCAGGCCGCCGAACTGGTGCAGTTGTTGCGCCAGCACGGCCATGCACCACTCTGCTGCCCGCTGCTGGAAACCGTGGCGGGCAGCGAACTCCCTCTCCTGCCCGACCTGCTGCGCAGTGCCGACGTGGTTATCGCCGTCAGCATCCATGCCGTTCATTTTGCACACGATTTTCTGTTGCAAACTGGTCAGACCTGGCCACATATTGAGTACTTTGCGGTGGGTCAGGCCAGCACAGATGCGTTTGCAGCCATCGGCATCACGGCGAGCTGCCCGGATGACCCGCGCAGCGAAGGGCTGCTGGCCCTGCCCGCCCTGCAGCAGGTAGCAGGCAAACGGGTACTGATCCTGCGCGGCAATGGCGGGCGGGATCTCATCGCCAGCACACTGGCCTCACGCGGTGCTCTGGTGCACTATTGTGCGGCCTATGAACGCCACTACCCCGAGCTAGACGGGGAGACATTGACCCGCCACTGGCAGGCAGCGGGGCTGGACAGCCTGCTCATTACCAGTGGTGAACTGCTGCAACGGCTGCTGGAGCTGGTTCCCGACCACCAGCGGCCCTGGCTTTTTGACCGCCTGCTGGTGGTCCCCAGCCCGCGAGTGGCCGAGATGGCCCACTCCGCGGGCTTTATCCATATCACGATTGCCCAAGGTGCATCCAACCAGGCCCTGACGGCCGCACTGGAACTGAGGAAGATGGAATGACAGAACAACAAGAATCCCAGGTAAAACCCCAGCCGACCGCTGCGGTCAATGGCAGCAAGAGCCGCTCCGGTGCCGTACTGGGAGGGGTCGCCATCCTGCTGGCCCTTGGCCTGACCGGCGGTCTCTATCTGCACGGTCACAAGAATGCCGTGGCCCAGCAAGCCGAACTGGCCCAGCTCAAGCAGCAGCTGGCGAGCGCCCTGAGCAAGATCGACCAGACCAGCAGCAAGGATGCCGAGCAGCTGGCCGCGCTGGATCAAACCCAGCAGCGGCTGCAAGGGGAGATGCAGGGTCTGCAGAACCGGGTACTGGATCTCAACGATAAACGCCCCAACGACTGGATGCTGGCCGAATCCGAGTATCTGGTTCGGATGGCGGGTCGCAAACTGTGGCTGGAGCATGACCTCGTCTCCGCCATCACATTGCTCGGCAATGCCGACGAGCGGATCGCCGCCCTCAACGACCCCAGCCTGATGCCGATCCGCAAGGCGCTGGCCGAGGATATCGCCAAGCTCAAGGGGATGCCGCGCATCGACCGCGAGGGACTGACCCTCAAGCTGGCGGCACTGTCCGACCAGATCGAGCTGCTGCCCCTCTCCACCGTCAGCATGCCGGAAGCCAAGGCCGAGCCGGATCAAGCGGTCAGCACCAATCCAGACGAGTGGGAGAGCAACCTGAAGAAGAACTGGGTCAAGTTCACCGAGAACTTCGTCACCATCCGTCGCCGCGATGGCGCGGTCGAGGCGCTGCTCTCGCCGCAGCAGGAGATCTTCCTGCGTGAAAACCTCAAAACCAAGCTGTTGCAGGCCCAGCTCTCCGTCTATCGCGAGCAGCAGGCGCTCTACGAAGACAGCTTGGACAAGGCCCAGCGCTGGCTGACCCAATATTTCGACACCGACAACAGCGCCACCCGCTACATGCAGGGCGAGATCGACAAGCTAAAGGGTGAGCAGATCCAGATCGACTATCCGGCCCAGTTCAAGACCCAGGCCATGCTGGAGCAGGTGCTGACCGAACGCCTGCAACGCATTCTGGCCAGCAGCTGAGGAGGGCACCATGATCCGTATAATCATTCTGGTTGCCGTGATGGTCGCAGGGCTGATCTTTGGCCCGCAAGCCTCCGGTAACAAGGGCTATGTGCTGATTGCCCTGGGCAATTACACCATCGAATCTTCCGTCACCAGCGCGGTGATCCTAGCCGTGCTGTTCTACGGCGCCCTGCTGATCGTCGAGTGGCTGCTGGGTCGGGTATTCGGCCTGCGCCGCAAGACCCTCGGCTGGTACGGCTCGCGCCGCCGCCGCAAGGCCAATCAACAGACCGTCGCCGCCACCCTGGCGATGGCCGAAGGGCACTACAGTCAGGCTGAAAAGCTGATGATCAAGGGGGCCAGCAACAGCGACACCCCGCTGCTCAACTACCTGAGCGCCGCCAAGGCGGCACAGGCCCGTGGTGACGACGCACGCCGGGATCAATACCTGCAAAAAGCGCAGGAGGAGAATCCCAAGGCCGAGCTGGCGCTCACCCTGACCCAGACCCAGCTGCAGATCGAGCAGGGCCAGTACGACACGGCGCTGGCGATGCTGGAGTCGGTCTACGCCCTCAACCCGCGCCACCCCATGGTGCTGGATCAGCTACGCCAGGTGCATCTGGCCCGTCAGGACTGGAGCGCTCTGTGCGACCTGATCCCGGCACTGCACAAGGTAGGCAAGCTGACCCCGAAACAGGAAGAAGAGCTGCTGCAACAGGCCTGGTCTGGTCGCCTGCAACAGGCTGCCAGCAGCCTCGAAACCCTCAAGGCGGTGTGGCAGGATCTGCCGCGCAAGCTGCGCCTTGAGCCAGAGCTGCTGGCCTGCTACGGCGATCTGCTGCGCCAGCTGGGCGCCGACGGCGAGGCCGCCACCCTGTGGCAGGAGGCGCTGCGCAAACAGCCGATGCCGCAGCTGCTGGCTCGCCTACCCAAGCTGAAACTCGACAGCTATCAGCCGCTGCTGGCGCTGTTGCAAAAGCAGCAGGGGCAACCGGAGGTGGACACCGCACTGGCCCAGCTCTATCTGCTGGCCGGTCAGCTGGACGATGCCCAGAAGCTGCTGGAGCAGGAGGTGGAGCGGGCGCCGAGCGCCGCCGCCTATCACGCCCTCGGCCAGCTGATGGACAAGCGCCGCCTCACCAACAAGGCCAACGAATACTATCGTCAGGCACTGGAGCTGGCGGGGATCTGATCCCCGGCGAAAAGAAACGCGAGAGGCCGCATGATGCGGCCTCTTTTTTTATCTTTTCGCCCTGCCCTCGTCAGGTGGTGAGCCGCTCCAGCTCGCCGATCAGCCAGATGGCCTCGGCGCGATGGCTGCCGCACACATCCATCATGGGGCGAAAACCGCCGCACACCGCCGGCCGCTCCGGTTGACCGAAAATCTTGCAGCCAAGGGCGCTATCGAGCTGGATACAGGGGACACCTGCCGGTTTGCCATCTGGCATACCGGGAATGGCACTGCTGATACTGGGGGCGATGCAACAGGCCGCGCAGCCACTACGACACTCCATAGACTCCACTCCTTTGAGACGGTCTGAACCACCATAGCCGAAGCGGCGGCACAAACGTAGCTGGCGCACAACAAAAAGCCCGACCGCACGGGCGATCGGGCTTCAAACAACACAGCCGGTTCAGCGAGCCATCATCACAGGATGATGTCACGTACCACGCTGTCTTTGCGCTCCAGGTAATGGATCGACTTGATACGACGAATGGTACGGGATTTACCACGGATCAACAGAGTCTCGGTGGTCGCCATCACGCCATCGCTGGTGATGCCATCCAGCAAATCACCCTTGGTGATGCCGGTGGCGGAGAAGATGACGTTGTCATTCTTCGCCATATCTTCCAGCTTGAGCACCTTGTTGACGTCGATGCCCAGCGCTTCGCAGCGGGCAATTTCCTGCTCGCCCAACGCACGCACTTCCGGGCTGTCGCCCTTGACCCGGTGACGCGGCACCAGACGGGCCTGCATGTCGCCATCCAGCGCGCGGATCACCGCCGCGGAGATCACCCCTTCCGGTGCGCCGCCGATGCCATAAAGCATGTCGACTTCGCTGTCCGGCAGACAGGTGAGGATGGAGGCGGCAACGTCACCATCAGGAATGGCGAACACCCGCACGCCCAGACCCTGCATCTCCTTGATTGCCTTGTCATGACGCGGCTTGGCCAGGGTAATGACAGTCAAACGGGAGAGCGGCTTGCCCAGCGCCTTGGCCACGGACTTCAGGTTCAGCTCGAGAGCCTGATCCAGGTCGATGGCGCCTTTGGCCTTGGGCCCGACGATCAGCTTTTCCATGTACATGTCAGGTGCTTTCAGGAAAGAACCCTTGTCGCCCACCGCCAGCACGGCCAGCGCGTTGGCCTGACCCATGGCGGTCATGCGGGTACCCTCGATGGGATCGACCGCGATATCCACCGCGTCGCCGTGTCCGGTACCGACCTTCTCGCCGATATAGAGCATCGGCGCTTCATCAATTTCACCTTCGCCGATCACAATCTCACCATCGATCTCGATCTGGTTGAGAATGTGGCGCATGGCCGCTACGGCCGCCCCATCAGCGATATTCTTGTCACCACGTCCGAGCCACTTGTAGCCAGCCAGTGCAGCCGCTTCCGTCACTCGGGAAAACTCGATTGCCAGTTCACGTCTCATCGCATATCCAACCTATGGAGCTCGAAAACGGGCGGCATTCTACCACAAGGGCAAACCTTTGCGCACAAAAGTAGCTGCCAGGTGCATAAATGTAGCCAATTCATCCAATTGCAACCCAATTGCCATCGACTCTTCATCCAGTTGTCACCCCGCTGTCATGCATCTTCCCTAGGATGGCCCCGTCTTCAAAACAAAAGCTTGCAACACAAGGGATTAAGATGAAAAAGCTGACTGTAGTGGCACTGGCTCTGACCGCCGCCTTCCAGGCGCAAGCCGTTGAGGTGTATAAAAATGATACCGCCATGCTGGACCTGTATGGCCGCATCTACGCCGGTCAATTCTTCGGCGACAAGAAAGAAAACGTCGATACCGCCAACCCGAATGGCACCAAGGATTACAGCGCCAAGCAAGGGGCTAACCAGTTTGTCCGCTTCGGTGCCAAGGCTGAAACCCAGATCCAGAGCGGTCTGAAGGCGCTGGCCCAGTACGAAGTTCAGATGTACATCAACGACAGCGAGAAGACCATCAGCGAGAGCTCCGACAACCTGCGTACCCGTCTGGCCTTTGCCGGTGTGGGCGCTGACTGGGGTACAGTGACCTTCGGTCGCCAGAAAGGTGCCCCGGGTTTCCTGGCGGACTGGACTGATGTCTCCCTCTCCGACGGCTACGGTAACGAAGCGCTGGGTGCAAAGACCGACACCTTCGCCACCAACCGCGCCGGTTCCGTACTGAAATACTCCGGCCTGTTCAATGGCTTCCAGCTCGACACCAGCTACAAATTCGACGGTGGTGACACCGAAGAGACTACCAGCAAGGATAGCGACGCGGCCTACGGAGCAGCCGTGGCCTATACCTTCCCTTTCAACCTGTCGCTGGGTACTGCCTATAACGTCGGCCTGCGCGACAAGAGCGGTGAAGAAGATGCAAAACTGTGGCTGATCTCCGCCAAGTTTGACAACAAGGCCGCCTACGCCGCCCTCAGTTATGCCGATGGCAGCGACTTCCTGGCGACCGGCACCGATCACACCGGTTGGGAAGCCGCGCTGGGCTACAACTTCGAGAATGGCTTCGGTCTGATGGCGCTGTGGAACAAACAGGAGCAGGACAAGGCTGGCACCAAGAAAGACAATGTGGATTACTACACCCTGGGAGCCCAGTACAAGTTCAACAAGAACCTGCGGGTGATCGGCGAATACCGCATCAACAATCTGGACAGCGTTGCCGGCAAAGCGACCGCCAACAAGGATGACTTCCAGCTGGCTGCTCGCTACGACTTCTAATCGAGGTTTTCTGATACCCAAAGCGCGATGGCTTGCCATCGCGCTTTTTCGTCGCTGTTGCTCAGAAAACCACAAACTGGCCTAGGCTCAACAGTAGATGTATCGCCGGAGAGATGATCATGGTCAGGCTGCTTTTCGTCCTGCTCTTGCTGCTGGCTCTTCCCGCTCACGCCCTCAATATCGCCATGGTACTGTGGCGTGGCGAAACCGCCGCCGAGGCGGGCTTTCGGGCCGAACTGACCCGACTTGGCTATCAGACCACCATCACCGTCTACAATGCCAATCAGGATCGCACGGCGCTGGCGACCATGCTACGTCAGCAGATGCTGCCGAAACTGGCCGAATACGACTACATCTACACCTTCGGTACCACAGCCACCACCATGACAAAGAGTTTGGTCGCCAATCGCAAGCCCATGATATTCAATGTGGTTTCAGATCCTGTCGGGGCAGGTTTTCTCTCTGAGGACAAGGCTCAGAACAGCATGGTCGCCGGGGTAAGCAATATGGTGCCGATGGCGCTGCAACTGGCCAATGCCAGCAAGTACCTCCCATCGGATAAGCGGCTGCTGCTACCCTTCAACCCGCGGGAGCAAAACACCCTGCTGGTGGCCGACATGCTGATCAACGCGGCCAAAGGTTACCAATGGCAAGTCGCAACCTGGCGTATAGCACCGGATCCAAAGCGACTGGAGAACGAGTTGAAGCGGCTGCAACAGGATGCCAAAAACGACATCGTCTTTCTGGCCGCAGACAGCTATCTGCTCTCCATCGCCCCCCGTTTGCTGAATGCACTCAACGCAGCTGCCATCCCTACCATCTGCAGTGCAGAGCTGTTCGTCGAGCACGGCTGCAGCGTTGGCACCATCAGCAGCTACGAGGCGCTGGGCAAGATGGCCGCAGTAATCATCCATCGCCACCAGCAGGGAACGCAGTTGCAGGATATTCCGCTGCAGACAGATCCCCACCCCAAACTGGTGCTGGGGCAACTGGGCAGCACCACCAAGCAGGAGAAGAACCCCGAGAAACCGAAGCTTTGATAAAGATCTCGGCCAATCAGGCTCCAGGCGGGTATGCTGTTGGCCCCCATCGCCCGAGAGCCTTTTCCCATGAGCACCACCGTCTTTTTTGCCGTTCTGCTGGCAGCCCTGCTTCACGCCAGCTGGAATGCGCTGGTCAAAATTGGCGAAGAGCGGCTGGTGGGGGTGTCACTGGTGGCGATCTTTTCAGGGCTTATCGCCGCCGTGGCGCTGCTGCCCATGGGGCTTCCCTCTGCTGCCGAGCTGCCCTGGCTCGGCCTCTCAGTCCTGCTCCATATCGGTTACTGCCTGTTTCTCAGCCATGCCTACAATCAGGGCGATTTTGGCCAGATCTATCCGCTGGCCCGTGGCAGTGCCCCGCTGCTCGCCATGGCGTTAAGTGCCCTGCTGCTGGGGGACTACCCCGGTTACGGCGGCATCATCGGCGCCTGCGTGCTGATCATGGGGGTCTTGCTGATGGCCTGGCGAGGTGGGCAGCAGCGCCTTGACAGCAAAGCGGTTCGGGCAGCACTGATCACGGCCATGTTCACGGCGACCTATACCCTCTCGGATGGAGCCGGCGCCCGCGCAGGGGGTGAACCGGTACGCTACACCCTCTGGCTCTTTGCCTGCACCGGGCTGGCGATGCTGCTGGTGCTGATCGTCCACCAGAAACGCAACGCATGGCGCCAGATCCGTCGCCATGCGATGGCGGGAATGGCAGGAGGTGCCATGTCACTGCTCGCCTACGGGATTGTTATCTGGGCCATGACCCAAGCACCCATTGGCGTGGTCGCGGCTCTGCGCGAAAGCAGTGTGCTGTTTGCCATTCTGCTCTCGGTCTGGCTGCTGAAAGAGCCGCTCGGGCGCATGCGGCTGACGGCGGCGGCCATTATTACCGGCGGCGTGCTGCTGACCCGGCTGGGAGGATAAACGCTGTCGCCATTGGGGCGGATTTATCAGGCAGGATGGCGCAATTCACTCCGCCAAATATGCCGAATACCAATAATGGAAATAAGTGTCGGCCTGGGCGTAAATGTTTACATCCGCAACGTATCAATTAACTGGCAGGTCTGTTTATTTCAACCACAGCTTCATTCGGGAAACTTACCTGCCCAGCAGCATTAATGATAAAATCGTTCACAGTTAATTTTCGGCAACGCTGACCAATACCGCGCATGGCACAGACCATGCAGCTCCGCCCATACATTCATTGACCGCCTGACGGGTAAGCCAGCCCGGTCAGAGATGACCCGATCGCGCCCGCCACAGCAAGATGGCATGGCGCTACCGCGTTATTAATGGGTCTGGTTTCGTCCGTTTAATTTTTGATTATTTTAAATCCAGCACCATCAGGGAGTTTTTAATATGTCAGCAAAAAAGCTGAAATTGGGCGCCTTTATATTGATGATATTAACATCGGTATTTGGCGTCACTAATATCGGGATCGGTTTTTACCGAATGGGATATGCCGCCATTCCGATGTTCGTGATCGGCGGTCTGTTCTTCTTCATCCCGTTCATTTTGATGATGATCGAATTCGGCACCGGCTTTCGCAAAGAGGCAGGCGGCATCTTTACCTGGATGCGCCACTCGGTCTCGACCCGATTCGCCTTTATCGGTCTGACCATGTGGTTCGCCTCCTACGTCATCTGGATGTTTGGCAAGGCGCTCTCCATGTGGGTGCCCCTCTCCTTCATGCTGTTTGGCCGCGACATCACCGTCATCCCGGTCACCCTGGGCACCGGCATCGACTTTGGCCCCTTTATTCTGGGCGTAGTCGCCATCGCACTGGTTGCCACCGTCACCAAGCTCATCACCCTGGGCAGCGCCCGCTTCGCCAAAGTGGCGGCTATCGGCGGTCTCTCCGTGGTGGCACTCAACGTGTTGCTGCTGGTCGGTGGCGTCTTCACCTTCGCGGTGAGCGGCATGACTCTGCAGGAGCCCTTCACCCAGGCATCGCTGACGGCGTCTCCCAATGCCGCGTTCAACGACATCATCCCCTTCCTCGGCTTTATGGTGTTCGCCATCTTCGCCTACGGCGGGGTCGAGGCGATGGCCGGGGTGGCTGACGAGCTGGAAGATCCCGAGCGTGACCTCAAGCGCGGCATCTTCCTCTCCGGCGCCTTCATCGTACTCTGCTACATCATCGGCTTTCTGGCGGTCGGCTCAATCATGCGCTGGAGCGACTTCCCGGCCGAGGGGATCACCTCTCTCTCCGCCCTCTTCATCATCATGTTGGAGCTGGGGCGCCATCTCGGTGGCGAGTGGCTGGGACAGGTGTTCATGCGCTTTGCTGGCCTTGGCATGTTCCTGAGCTATCTGGGCGCCTTTATCGCCCTCTCCTACGCGCCACTGCGCCAGTTCATCACCGGCACCCCGAGCTACTTCTGGCCGGAGCGTTTCCAGCGCGAGAACGAGAATGGCGTGCGCATTGAAGCCCTCAAGGTGCAAGCCTGGGTGGTCTGTCTGTTCATTGCCGCCAAGTCCATCTTTACCCTGATCAACCCGGAAGGGGCCGCCGCCCTCTACGAGCTGATCATCACCATGACCAACGTCGGCATGACCCTGCCCTACATGTTCCTCATCTACGCCTGGTATCGCTATCGCAACAACCCGGCGCTGGGCAAGGACCTGATCTTCTTCAAGAGCGCGGGCTCGGTACTGCTTGCCACCATCATCAGCCTGATCCTGGTCGCCTTCGGCAACGTCTTTACCGTGGTCGCCCCCTTTATCTCCGGCGATATCTCCACCGGCGTCTGGACCATCATTGGCCCGCTGCTGTTCGTGGTGATCGCCATGCGCTTCAAGATCAAGCAGGAAGATGCCCACTAACCGGCAGGCAATGCTCCATGCCAATCGGGACCGTTCTGGTCCCGATTTTTTTAGCGCCGGCTTCCGCTCGCCATCACGGCCAGTCCATAGTTTCAATGCAAAAAAAAGACTCTATGGAGACCTCTTTTACGCTCTCCTCGCCGTCAGAGCACGCTCAACGCCGTAAATTATCAATATCAAGGTGAGAATGATTGTGAAGCGCCAGTTCACGACATATAACTTAGCGAGATATCCCTGTATTTCGTCCGGTAGAGCTGATCATGATGATGCGTTCCCTCCTTCCCCTGTTGCTTGGCGCAGTAATGCTGCCGGCCACTATGGACAGTGCCCATGCCAACCCCTTTTCCGCCAGCAGCAAGAGCAGCAGCGGCTTTCTCGAGCGACGGGATGTGCCCAACCTCAGCTCGGCTGCCTTCGTGGTGGCCAACCACAGAACCGGCGAGGTGATCTCCGAGCGCAACGGCAACCGGGTAATGCCCATCGCCTCACTCACCAAGCTGATGACGGCGCTGGTAGTGCTGGATGCCAACCTGCGCCTCAACGAAATGCTCACCGTGACCAATGCCGACATCGACCGCATCAAGGGAACCGGCTCGCGACTGGCCATCGGCTCTAGGCTCAGCCGCGCCGAAATGCTCCATATCGCCCTGATGTCCTCTGAAAACCGTGCCGCCTCGGCACTGGCCCGCCACTATCCCGGCGGTCAGCGCGCCTTTGTCGAGGCGATGAACGCCAAAGCCCGCATGCTGGGGATGTGGAATACCCACTATGCAGACAGCACCGGGCTCAACCCGCGCAATGTCTCCACCGCGCAGGATCTCGCCAAGCTCGCCGCCGCAGCGGCCTCCTATCCGCTGATCCGCCAGTACTCCACCGACGAGCAGAGTTATGTGCGAACCAACAAGCGTCAGCTGCACTACCTCAACTCCAACCGGCTGATCCGCGAAGGGCAATGGGAGTTCACCCTCTCCAAGACCGGCTATATCCGCGAAGCGGGCCGCTGCCTAGTGCTGGGCACCAAGGTCAATCGTGAGCCGGTGATCATGGTGTTGCTCAATGCCGAGACCACCAACGATAGGGTCGCCGATGCCAAGCGGATCAAAACCTGGCTGGAGAGCTCGGGCAGAACCACCCTGGCAGCCAACCAGAGCAGCATGCTGACTCACCAGTAAGCTCGAGATCCCCAACCAAGCGAGGCACCTGCCTCGCTTTTTTTATCTGCATGAGCGCGCCCAAAAAATGGGATCCAGTTCCCGCTACAGGTAACACCTTCCGCCATCCCGTTACAAAACGTAACTACTCAACAGCGTGATTCACACTAATAGAATCAATTGGTTGTAACCTGGCAGCAAGAATTTTAGCGTGCCATCACAACCCCTGTAACGACGAGCCACCATGCGCATTTCCAGTATCGAGTGCGGGCGGGTACTGGCCATTCTGGCCGTGATGACCATTCACGTATCCCCCTTCGCCAATCCGTTCAATCCCGCCCTGTGGGGAAGTGGATCCTGGCTCTGGCTGAGCGGCACCATCAACCAGTTATGCCGCTTTGCCGTGCCGCTGTTTTTCCTCTGTGCCGGTTACTTTCTGCAGCCGAGACTGAGCCGCGAAGCGCCGCTGACCGTGGCCTGGCGCTACTGCCACCCCTTGCTGCTGCTCTGGCTGGTATGGAGTCTGGTCTACCTGCTGGTGCCGTTCAATCCGCTAGATGCCGTGCAGCAAGGCTATCTGACCTCCCTGCGCGGGCAGTGGCAATTCCAGCTCGGCGACCCCCTCAATGGCTGGCTGGTGGGCGGCATGATCCACCTCTGGTTCCTGCCAGCCCTGATCATGGCGGTGACCCTGCTGGCACTCTGCTACCGGCTTGGCAGACCAGAGCTCACCCTCTGGCTGGGTCTTGGCCTCTACCTGCTGGCGCTGCTGGGGGGCTCCTATGCCAAGCCGCTGCTGGGCGCCGAGTGGCCACTGCTCACCCGTAACGGCCCCTTCTTCTCCCTGCTGTTTGTGGCGCTCGGGGCCCTGTTGCGCCAGCGTCAGTGGCAGCCCGATGCCCGCACCGGCTGGCAATTGCTGCTGGCGGGCGTGGTACTCTATGGCTGTGAAGCCTGGGCGCTGCAGCACTTCGCCGAAGTGCCGCTCACCCGCCACGACTTCCTGCTCGGTTCCCTTCCCTGGGCTCTCGGTCTGTTTGGCCTGCTGCTGGCCAACCCCGAGTGGGGCAAAGGCAGCTGGCTGGAGCGCCAGGCTCCCAAGGTACTCGGGATCTACTGCCTGCACATGATGCTGGTGGTCTGGCTCTTCGTATTCGGCCCGCAGGGCGCCTCCATCCTGTGGGAGATTGCCAAGGTGCCGCTGCTGCTGGGAGCGTCTCTGCTGGCCTATCGCCTGCTGACGGCCCTGCCCCTCACCCGCCGACTGCTGCGCACCCACTGAGTCCGATATCCGGCCCGTCCTATCGGGCCGGATAGCTCTTCACATTTCGTCCCTTTCTCTTCCGCTACGCCCTTTTTGCTCTCGCTTCGTTCTCGCCGCTTGCTGCAATGGCTTTGCTTTTCAGCCGAGCGCCCCCGACCGCAGAACCCGTCCCCAATCCCCTCCTCCATTTTCACCTTGCCAGGCAAATGAAAATCAATATCATTGGCATCCCGCTTTGGCGGGGCAGGCTAATTATAATTAAATCAATATGTTCGAGCCGTCAGGTCGACATCCAAAGAGTCAATATTGAATATGCAGCACCCTCACTTTCGCAGAACGCTGGTCTCGCTGGCACTGCTGGGCACCGGCTTCACTGCCCAGGCCACCGATGAAACCATGACTGTGGTTGGCAAACGCTCCCAGCATCAGGAAGTTGCCACCGCAACCCGTACCAATACGCCAGCCAAGCTGGTTCCCCAGACCATCGACAGCGTCAAGGTCAGCGAGCTGACCGCCTTCGGCCAACCTACGCTGAGTGAAGCCCTGAGCGGCATTCCCGGGGTCAACGCCAGCGGTGATACCCGCTTCGACGGGGTCAATATCCGCGGCTTCAGCGCCAGCAACGACTTCTATCTCGACGGATTCCGCGACGACATGCAGTACACCCGGGATCTCGGCAACATCGAGCGGGTGGAAGTGCTCAAGGGCCCGGCTGCCGTGCTCTACGGCCGCGGTAGCACGGGGGGCATCGTCAACCGGGTCAGCAAGAAGCCGCAAAAAGGGCAGGAGTCCAGCGTCACCGCCCGGGTCGGCAGCTTTGACAGCCAGCGGCTGGCCGCCGACCTCAATGGCGAGGCGAGTGAGCAGGTGCAACTGCGCCTCAACATGGCGCAAGAGGACAAAGATAGCTTCCGCAACGGCGTGAAGAGCAAGCGCACCCTGCTGGCCCCCTCCGCCAACTGGGAGATCAGCGACAACCTCAACTGGCTGGTGCAGTACGAGCGCAACGAACATGACCGCACCCCGGATCGCGGCATTCCCGGGGTCAATGGCCGTCCGGCCGATGTGCCGCGAGAGTATGTCTACAGCGATACCAGCCGCGACTTCATCGATGACGTGGCACAATCCACCCGCTCACGCCTCTCCTGGGATATCAACGATCAGTGGCAGTTGCGCCAGCAGCTCGGTTACTCCACCCTCGACAGCCAGTTTGACAACACCTATGTCACCAGCGTCAAAGGGGATCAGGTGACCCGCTCCCGCTGGCAGCAGGATCTCAAAGCGAAGAACCTGATCAGCAACACCGAGGCAGAAGGTCTGTTCCAGACCGGCCCGGTGGAACATCGCCTGCTGGCCGGCTTCGAGCAGAACTGGCAGGAGCGCACACCCAAGCTCTACCAGAACGCCACCGCCATCCCGTCCGGCAACCTCTACGACCCGGGCTCACTGCCTACCTACAATGGCGCCATGAAGCTCTCCAGCGACGCCAAACACAAGGTGCGCGGCAATGGCCTCTATCTGCAGGATCAGCTCAGCCTGGGTGACTGGCATCTGGTGGGCGGGCTGCGCCGTGACGACTTCACCGTCACCAGTCGCCGCTACGACCTCAACAAGGAGGAGAGCGTCTCGGTCAACAGCCTGAGCCCGCGCCTCGGTCTGGTGTGGAATCCCCTCGAGGATCACGCCTTCTACACCTCCTACAGCAAGACCTTCACTCCGGTGGGCGGCGAGCTGATCGGCATCACCCCGGGCGACAAAAACAACGGGCTGGAACCCCAGCACACCCGCCTCTACGAAGGTGGGGTGAAGAGTGACTGGCTGAACGGCAAGCTGGCGACCACTCTCTCCCTCTATCGACTGGAGATGTACAACAAGCGCACCAAGGATCCGCTGGATCCCACCAAGGTGATCCTCACCGGCCTGCAGCGCACCGAAGGGGTCGAGCTGAGCGCCCGCGCCGAGCTGACCGACGAGATCTACCTGCGTGGCGGCTTCGCCATTCAGGATGCGGAGCAGGTCAAGGCGGATGCGGATCTGCAGGGCAAGCGCCCGATGAACGTCTCCCGTCAGAATGGCCAGTTCTATCTCGGCTACAAGAGTGGCGAGCAGGGCTGGTTCGGTGAAACCGGCGTGACGGCGGTGGGCGATCGCTTCGCCGACAACGCCAACACCACCACACTGCCCGGTTACGCCCGCTTCGATGCGCGCGCCGGTTATCGCTGGCAGCAGTGGGAAGCCGAGCTGAGCGCCGAAAACCTGACCGACCACGAGTACTTCGTCAGCGCCACCAGTGCCACCCAGATCATGCCGGGTACGCCCCGTCAGCTGAGCCTGACCGGAACCTACCGCTTCTGATCTCTGTGACAACCACCCCGACTGGCCAGCCCTTGCTGGCCAGTTTTTTATGAAGCAACCACGATGAAACGCAGAAGAGTTCCCCTTCACAACAACAAATGGGTACGCCGCCTCCATGCCTGGGCCGGTTTTTTTACCCTCGCCCTGATGCTGATGTACGGCATCACCGGTCTCTGGCTGCAACACCGTGCCGTGTTGCCCATCCCCGGCCCCCACACCGATAAATCGAGTGAAGAGATAGTGCTGGAGACGCCGCTCGCCAGCCCGGAGCAGCTGAAAAGCCTGCTGCAACAGCGCTATCCCGATACCTTTGCCGACGGGCGAACCATGATCACCCCGGCCCAGACCCTGCCCACCCCGAACGGCCCGCTCACCCTGCCCGCCAAGTGGGAGATGCGCGGCGTCACCCTCAGCCAGAGCGTGGCCGCCAGCTATGTTGAGGGTACCCTGCTGGTACGTACCGACCTGCAGCAAGCCAACTTTGCCGCCAGCCTCAACCGGCTGCACCGCGGCATGGGTACCGGCCTCGGCTGGCAGCTGTTTGGCGATATCGCCGCCCTGGCCCTGCTACTGCTCGCCCTCACCAGCCTGTTTATGTGGACCAAGCTGCACGGCACTCCCAGAGCCATCATCGTGCTGACACTCGCTGGCAGCCTCGGCACCCTGCTGTTTGCCCTGCTGGGGTAACGCAGCAACCATGATCTGATGCAGCAAGGTTTGGAAAGAAAACAGCAATAGAAACAGGCCGCTGGCGGTGATGCCGGCGGCCACATCAAGAAAAGGAAGTAACGGAGAGCGGGAAAAGAGAAGGGATACCAAGAGGTAACGGGAAGTACTGCCAGCTCAACAGTAACGCTCCCATGTGCAGGAACGCTAAAAAACAAAAGGCCATCATTGCTGATGGCCTTTTGTCATGAATTTGATGGTGCCCGGGGTCGGACTCGAACCGACACGGTTATTCACCGGCGGATTTTGAATCCGCTGCGTCTACCGATTTCGCCACCCGGGCAACTGCGAGGGATTATACGAATGGCGCGATGCCATGCAAGGTGTTTTTCGATTGAACACTCCCGTTTGTTCATTTATTCAACGCCTTGCCGATGCGGGGCCAGTTACATAGAATGCCGCCATCATCTTAATGGAATAAAAACGATGGCCGAGCCTAAAAAAGTCCAACTAAAATCCCCCTCTCCTGCCACTCAGCCATACCCGTCAGCGGGTCTGCTGCGTCGCCTCGGCGCCCTCATCTATGATGCGCTGGTGGTGACTTCGCTGCTGATCATCGCTGGCTTTATCGGCATGGGTGTCGCCAAGCTGTTGCTGATCACCGGCATGGCAAGCGTACCGGCGGGTGAAGATACCGTCTGGTTGCTGACCCGCCACCCCCTGAGCCTGATCTACACCCTGTGGCTCGCCTTCGTCATCTGCGGTTTCTACACCTGGTTCTGGACCCGCGCTGGCCAGACCGTCGGCATGCGCGCCTGGCGGCTGCGCATTCAGAACGAAGATGGCAGCCATATCCGTATTACCCAGGCGCTGATCCGTCTCGCCACTGCCGCCTTTGGTCTGGGCAACCTGATGTGCCTGTTCAACCGCAAGCGCCCACGGGCGTTCCAGGATATCTGGGCCGAATGCGAAGTGATTGTGCTGAGCAAAGAGGCCAATCTGGAATTGTTGAACAAGTAATACCGGATCAATGCAATAACGAAAGAGGGCACCAGCAGGTGCCCTCTTTGTATTACCACGTGTGAATTACTGCTTGCGGCTGAGGATGTAGAAGGAGATGCCGCCAAACAGCAGGCTGGGCGCGACAGCCGCCAGAATGGGCGGTACCGCATAGACCAGACTGATGGGGCCAAACACCCGATCACTCACATAGACGGCGAAACCGGTCATGATCCCCATCAGCATCCGCGCCCCCATGCTCACCGAACGCAACGGGCCGAAGATGAAAGAAGAGGCCAGCAGGATCATCGCCACCACCGAGAGCGGTGACAGCAGTTTGCGCCACATCTCCAGCTTGTAGCGACCGGCATCCTGCTTGTTGGCGTCCAGGTAACCGATGTAGTCGAGCAGACCGGAGACCGAGAGATTCTCGGGGTCGATACTCACCACCCCCAGCTGCTTGGGCGTCAGCTCCGAGCTCCACTCCATCTTGTCGTGCTCTTCACTGCGGATCTGAGCCGGGTCGTCGAAGCGGGTAACCTGCGTCTGCTTGAGCAGCCAGTGATGCCTTTCAAATACCCCCTCCCGTGCCTGCACCACGTCGATCAGCTTGCGCTCGGGGGTGAAACGATAGAGGGTGATGCCGGTCAGGGCACCATCGTTGCGCACCCCGTTGATATTAACGAAGTTGTTGCCATCCCGTGCCCACACCCCGTAGGCCGAGACGGTAAGCCGCCCTTCCGACATGGCACCGGCACGGATATCATCCGCCATCCGTTTGGCGACAGGGGCCACATACTCCCCCATCAGTCCTACCAGGATCATCAGCGGGATCGCGGTTTTGAGCGCCGCCATTACAATACTGATCTTGGAGCGGCCCGCCGCCTGCATCACCACCAGCTCGGAGCTGGTCGCCAGCTGGCCCAGACCGATCAGACCGCCCAGCAGTGCCGCCAGCGGGAAGAAGAGCACCGCCTCCTTGGGCATGGAGAGCAACACATAGTAGAGAGCATTGAGCATGTCGTAGTTGCCCTCTCCGACAGACTTGAGCTGTTCCACATACTTGATGAGCGCAGCAAGACCAACGAGCGTGAGCTCACACAGCAGGATCGACATAAAAATGACCCTGCCGATATATCTATCGAGAATGCCAAACATCAGCGGTAGTTCCTATGTGGCTTCATCATTTTGATTTGTTTATGAAATATTTGCTCTTTACCCCGTTCCACCAGCTGGTGCCCTGCAAATTGAGGGGCAGGCCAATAAACAGCAGATAACCGAGCGGAACCAGGAACATCCCCGGCCAGTAGGGCAACCGGCCACTGTCGATAGCCGAGCGGGCAGCACTGAGCAGCAGGAAGTAGGAGAGATAGAGCATGATGGCCGGCAACAGCTTGGCGTAGCGCCCCTGACGGGGGTTGACCCGAGCCAGCGGAACTACCAGCAGGGTGAGCACCGGAATGGAGAGGGGCAGCGAGATACGCCATTGCAATTCACCCATCATGTCGTTTTCCTGGGTACCCAGCAGCTCCATGGTGGGTTTGGCCGCCGCCTTGCGGTTGGAGCGCTCCATCTCCTGCTGACGGATCACCAGACCATACTCGCGAAAATCGGAGATCTGGAACTGCTTGCCGGAGAAGTTGCCTTCATAGCGGGAACCATCCTTCAGAGTCAGCCACTGCAGACCATTCTCATCGATCGTCACCACCCCTTCGCTGGCCACCACCACCGAAGGGGGGTTGCTGCCTTCGGCCCGCTGCAAGATGAAGATCTTCTGCAGCTTCGAGCCGTTGTCGTTCAAATCCTGGATATAGGCAACCAGGCGCCCCTTGTCGAGCTCCATAAAGCGGCCCGCCTGCAGGAAAGAGATCCCCGGATCCGACTTGAACTCGTCGATCACCTGATACTCTCGCTCCTTGGCCTGCGGGGCGATCCAGCCGGTGTTGAACGCTGCGACTGCAGCGGTCAGCAAGGCCAGCAACATGGCGCTGCGCATTACGAAACGGTGGCTGAAACCCACCGCATGCATCACCGTCATCTCGCTTTCGGCGTAGAGGCGACCATGGGCAAACAAAATGGCTAAAAAGAGACTGATAGGCAGCATCAACAGCGCCATATTGGGCAAGTTGAGCAGCAGCAGGGTGGAGACCAGACGTGTCGGCACCTCGCCATCGGCGGCATCACCGATGATCTTGATAAATTGTTGGCTGACAAAGATAAGCAGCAATACGAATAACACTGCCAGCTGGGTTTTCAGGGTTTCCCTGAACAAATATCGGAAAACGATCACAGTCATTCCCAAGTAAACTTGTGTTTTTAGTCGAATGCCTGAAAAATAGGGCCGTATATTGGATTTTTACCAGTTTGAACTGCGGAGCCTGTGGCTGTTCGCTCCGCCTCTGATACCCCAACAAGCACCGCATTATTCAATAAAAGGTGCCTTTTGTCTTTAGGATGTAGGAGATTCCATGGAGTTCAGTGTAAAGAGTGGCAGTCCAGAGAAGCAACGTAGCGCCTGCGTCGTAGTCGGCGTATTTGAGCCGCGTCGCCTCTCTCCGGTTGCCGAACAACTGGACAAGATCAGCGATGGCTATATCAGTTCGCTGCTGCGCCGTGGCGACCTGGAAGGGAAACCAGGCCAGATGCTGCTGCTGCATCAAGTACCGGGCGTGCTCAGCGAGCGCGTACTGCTGGTCGGATGCGGCAAGGAGCGGGAACTCGACGAACGCCAGTACAAGCAGATCATCAACAAGACCATCACCACCCTGAACGAAACCGGCTCCATGGAAGCGGTCTGCTTCCTGACCGAGCTGCACGTCAAGGGTCGGGATACCTATTGGAAGGTGCGCCAGGCGGTAGAAACCACCAAGGCGGGCCTCTACAGCTTTGATCAGTTCAAGACCAACAAAGCCGAACCACGTCGCCCGCTGCGCAAGCTGGTGTTCAACGTGCCGACGCGTCGGGAACTGACCATTGGTGAAAAAGCCATCGCTCACGGTCTGGCCGTGGCCAAGGGTGTGCGGGTCTGTCGCGACGTGGCGAACATGCCGCCCAACGTCTGCAACCCGGCCTATCTGGCCTCCCAGGCCCGTCGTCTGGCCGATGCCTACGACAACATCACCACCAAGGTGGTGGGCGAGCAGGAGATGGCCGAACTCGGCATGAACTCCTATCTGGCGGTGGCCCGCGGCTCCGACAACGAAGCCATGATGGCCATCATCGAATACAAGGGTCATCCGGATGCCAAGCCCATCGTGCTGGTCGGCAAGGGTCTGACCTTTGACTCCGGCGGCATCTCCATCAAACCGGCCGACGGCATGGACGAGATGAAGTACGACATGGGTGGCGCCGCCTCCGTGCTCGGTACCATGCATGCGCTGGCCCAGCTGCAACTGCCGATCAACGTCATCGGCGTGCTGGCAGGCTGCGAGAACATGCCGGGTGGCAACGCCTATCGCCCGGGTGACATCCTCACCTCCATGTCCGGCCAGACCATCGAAGTGCTCAACACCGATGCGGAAGGTCGTCTGGTGCTGTGTGATGCGCTGACCTATGTGGACCGCTTCGATCCGGAAACCGTGATCGACGTGGCGACCCTGACCGGTGCCTGCGTCATCGCGCTGGGCCACCACACCTCGGGTCTGCTGGCCAACCACAACCCGCTGGCCCACGAGCTGCTCAACGCCTCCGAGCAGGCGGGTGATCGCGCCTGGCGTCTGCCGCTGTTTGACGAGTATCAGGAGCAGATTGACAGCCCGTTCGCCGACATGGCCAACATCGGCGGTCGTCCGGCCGGTACCATCACCGCGGCCGCCTTCCTGTCACGCTTTACCAAGAAGTACAACTGGGCCCACCTGGATATCGCCGGGACGGCCTGGAAGAGTGGCAAGGATAAAGGCTCCACCGGGCGTCCGGTGCCCCTGCTGACCCAGTTCCTGCTGAACCGGGCTGGCGTGGATATCGAAGAGAAAGAGTAACTCTCCGGTCCCTGCCGATGGCTGCATCGGAAGGGTTGGCGTTACCCTGAACCACAAGGAAGAGGCCCGCCTCTTCCTTGTTTCATTCTTGAATCAGTGAGTTGCGGGCGGGAAATGCCCCGTCAGCCTCATGAGGCGGTCAACAGTCCGTCACCGCAAAACGGGATCAACCTGATGAGCCAAGTGACCTTTTACCTGATGAGCGAACAGGATGACACGCAGGCCTCTGCGGTCGAGCGACTGGCCTGTACTCTTGCGGCCGAGTCGTGGGGCGCGGGCCATATCTACCTGTTCTGCAACGATGAGGCCCAGGCCCTGCGTCTGGACGAGCTGTTGTGGCAACTGCCACCGGAGCGCTTCGTGCCGCACCAGCTGCAAGGCGAAAGCGGTATGGCCCCGGTGGAGATCGGCTATCAGCCACCGAAACGGCGCTACGCCCGCCTCATCAATCTGGCCACTGCGACACCTTTGTTTGCAGGACACTTCGCTCAAGTGGTAGATTTTGTCCCCACTGACGAAACACAAAAGCAGCAAGCTCGCGAGCGCTACAAGCACTATCGCCAGGCAGGCCATGCCCTCGAAATGAGGGAGCAGCCCGTCCTTGCCGCACCGGATCCGGCGCAGCCCTGACTGCAACCAATTGATCCATAAAGAATCAACACCAGACTCCATCCATCCAGATTACGGCGAGACCATGGAAAAGACTTTTAATCACAACGCCATCGAACAGGCGCTCTATCAGCACTGGGAAGCACAGGGTTACTTCAAGCCCCACGGCGACACCAGCAAAGACTCCTTCTGCATCATGATCCCGCCGCCGAACGTCACCGGCAGCCTGCACATGGGTCACGCCTTCCAGCAAACCCTGATGGATACCCTGATCCGCTACAACCGCATGCAGGGCAAAAACACCCTGTGGCAGGCAGGTACCGACCATGCCGGTATCGCCACCCAGATGGTGGTTGAGCGTAAGATCGCCGCAGAAGAGGGCAAGACTCGCCACGATTACGGCCGTGATGCCTTCATCGACAAGATTTGGCAGTGGAAAGAAGAGTCCGGTGGCACCATCACCCGCCAGATGCGCCGTCTGGGCGACTCCGTGGATTGGGAGCGCGAGCGCTTCACCATGGATGAGGGTCTCTCTGCCGCCGTGCAGGAAGTGTTCGTCCGTCTTTACGAAGATGGCCTGATGTACCGCGGCAAGCGTCTGGTGAACTGGGACCCGAAACTCAACACCGCCATCTCCGATCTGGAAGTGGAGAACCGCGAGATCAAGGGCCACATGTGGCACCTGCGCTATCCGCTGGCCAACGGCGCCAAGACCGCTGAAGGCAAGGATTACCTGATCGTCGCCACCACTCGTCCGGAGACCATGCTGGGCGATACCGCTGTGGCCGTGAACCCGGAAGACCCGCGCTACAAGGCGCTGATCGGCCAGCACATCCTGCTGCCGCTGGTGAACCGTCTGATCCCCATCGTTGCCGACGAACACGCCGACATGGAGAAGGGCACCGGTTGCGTGAAGATCACCCCGGCCCACGACTTCAACGATAACGAAGTGGGCAAGCGCCACAGCCTGCCAATGATCAACATCTTCACCCTGGACGCTCACGTGCGTGCCGAGGCCGAAGTGGTCGATACCAACGGCAACCCGAGCAGCGCCTACGATGCCGCCCTGCCGAGCGAATTCGCCGGTCTGGAGCGCTTCGCCGCCCGTAAAGCGATTCTGGCCAAGCTGGAAGAGCTGGGTCTGCTGGACGAGATCAAGGATCACGTGCTGCAACAGCCGTACGGCGATCGCGGTGGCGTGCCCATCGAGCCGATGCTGACCGACCAGTGGTACGTACGCGTGGCACCGATGGCCAAGACCGCCATCGAGGCGGTGGAAGATGGCCGCATCCAGTTCGTGCCAAAGCAGTACGAAAACATGTACTTCTCCTGGATGCGCGACATTCAGGACTGGTGCGTCTCCCGTCAGCTGTGGTGGGGTCACCGCATCCCTGCATGGTATGACGACGCCGGCAACGTCTACGTTGGCCGCAGCGAAGACGAAGTGCGCGCCAAGCACAGCATCCCGTCCGTGACCACCCTGCGTCAGGACGAAGATGTGCTCGACACCTGGTTCAGCTCCGCCCTGTGGACCTTCTCTACCCTGGGCTGGCCGAACAACACAGAGGCGCTCAAGACCTTCCACCCGACCGACGTGCTGATGAGCGGCTTCGACATCATCTTCTTCTGGATTGCCCGGATGATCATGATGACCATGCACTTCATCAAGGACGAAAACGGCCAGCCGCAAGTCCCGTTCAAGACCGTCTACATCACCGGTCTTATCCGTGACGAAGAAGGCCAGAAGATGTCCAAGTCCAAGGGCAACGTGCTGGACCCCCTCGACATGATCGACGGCATCTCGCTGGAAGATCTGCTGGAGAAGCGCACCGGCAACATGATGCAGCCGCAGATGGCCGAGAAGATCGCCAAGCGTACCGCCAAGCAATTCCCGGAAGGGATCGATGCCCACGGTACCGACGCCCTGCGCTTCACGCTGGCAGCGCTGGCCTCTACCGGTCGTGACATCAACTGGGACATGAAGCGCCTGGATGGCTACAACAACTTCTGCAACAAGTTGTGGAACGCCTCCCGCTATGTACTGATGAACACCGAAGATCAGGATTGCGGTTTTGCCGGTGGCGAGATGCAGTTCAGTCTGGCAGATCGCTGGATCCAGTCCCAGCTGCAAGTGGCCATCCGTGACTTCCGCACCGCCCTCGATACCTATCGCTTCGATATCGCGGCTGGCGTGCTGTACGAATTTATCTGGAACCAGTTCTGTGACTGGTATCTGGAGCTGACTAAGCCAGTGCTGACCAAGGGTTCCGAGGCCGATCAACGCGCTGCCCGCCACACCCTCGTCAGCGTCCTCGAGACCCTGCTGCGTCTGGCGCACCCGATCATCCCGTTCATCACCGAGACCATCTGGAAATCGGTCGCCCCGCTGGCTGGCGTACACGCCGACACCATCATGATTCAGGCCTTCCCGGAGTTCGACGCCGCCAAGGTGGACGAAGCCGCGATGGCGGATCAGGAGTGGGTGAAGGAGTTCATCGTCAGCATCCGCAACATCCGCGCCGAGATGAACGTGGCCCCGAGCGTGCCCCTCAACGTGCTGCTCCAGTGCGATGCCAAGGATGCCCAGCGCGCCGCTGACAACGAGGCCTTCCTCAAGTCGCTGGCCCGTCTGGAGTCCATCCGCGTTCTGGCGGACGGTGAAACCGCCCCGCTGTCAGTGAAGAAGCTGATCGGTGCCACCGAGCTGATGATCCCGATGGCCGGTCTCATCGACAAGGATGCCGAACTGGCCCGTCTGGCTAAAGAGGTTGCCCGTCTGGTGGGCGAGTGCGGCCGTATCGAAGGCAAACTCGGCAACGAAGCCTTCGTCGCCAAGGCGCCGGAAGCGGTCATCGCCAAAGAGCGCGAGAAGCTGGAAGATTACCGTCTCCAGCTGACCAAGCTGGAAGCCCAGCAGGCTGAAATCGCCGCGCTGTAAGCACCGCCCCAACCGATACAACAAAGCCCCCTGCCAAGGGGGCTTTTTCATATCCGCGCTTCCCGCTTCAGCTCACCAGCAGCCAGCCGCAAAAACCGAGATAGAGCAAGCCCACCAGCGCCAACCGCCCGGCGGTCATCACTCCCTTTCTGAACCCCCACCAGAGCAACCCCACCGCCAGCAGCGTCACCAGCGAGGAGGCCATCATGGCACCATCCAGCAACCAGGGGGTGAAGATCAAGCAGAAGGCCTTGGGGATAGTGCCCTGGATCATCATGGCCCCGGAGATATTGGCCAGCGCCAGCCGATTCTTGCCCTGTCGCACCCAGATCAGCACGTTCATCAGCTCCGGCATCTCGGTCGCCACCGGACTCAACAGCAGTGCCGCCAGCACCGGCGAGAGGCCAAACAGTTCGCCCATGCTCTCCAGCTGATGGACAAACAGCTGTGCCGCCAGCGCCACCACCACTAACGCAGCCAGCGTCTGCAGCAGCACCTTGCCAAGAGGCGGGATCCCGGCATTTGGAGCCAGCTTGAGGGGCTCAGGCAACTCGACCTCATGGCTGTCGCTCTGCTTCAGCTCGCGCCTTACATAGACGAGGTAGACCAGCAGGAAGAGCGGGGCCAGCCAGCTCTTGCCGGTAAAGGCGACCAGACCCAGTACAGTGGCCACCAGAAAGATTCCCATAAACCAGCGCTGATCCCGGCCAATCTCGCGCTGTACCTCGCCATCGATGGCCCTTTCGGTACGCCCCATGCAAAGCAGCAGGGTGAGGCCGACCGCCGCGTAGCCGATGGTCGCCAGCACCAGCGGCCCGCCGAGGGCGGCACCGATGCCAATCTCTTGCTGGGCGGTCGTGTTACCCATCAGCAGGGCGGTCAGGGTGACGATGCATTCGGGCAGCGCCGTACCCAGTGCAGCCAGCAGCGAACCAGTGGCACTTTGCGAGAGTTTGAAGTGGTGTCCGGTCCATTCGATGCCGTTAACGAAGTATTCGCAGGCAAGGTAGATGGTGACCGCAGAGACGAGAAATAACAGCAGGGTAATCAACATAATAGATACCGCCAGGCGAGCAGAATAACCGATGGACCCGACATGGCTCGCCCGGCTGGCGTGCATATCGAGGCCAAAGGTCTTGCAGAGCGATAGTGCCTATCGCCGCCCATGCCATGGATGCGAGGATCCAAGAGTGTTGACATGGGCCCGGCCCGGAATACGGGCGGGTTGCTACTCCCCAATGACTGAGGGGACGTTTTACCAACTCGACCGTCACCTCACAAGGCAAATTACTGATAACTCATTCAATAAGTTGTAAGGAAATGTATCGCCAGCCTCCCCTCCCCGCCACCATTACGCTGTTGGCACACCGATTGCTGTAGGTAGTTCACTATCCACAACAGTTTGGGAAGGATGAACAATGAAACGGTGGATCCAACATTTCTATCAACTCAGCCGCCTCAATTGGCTAATGGTCTGGTTGTTGCTCTGTTGCAGCATCATTTTGCTGTTTCCGGCCGGGCTGATGAAAGGGGCCGTCAGCCAGTGGGCTGCGGATCATGCGGCCTGGCTGGGGGTCGGCATGCTGATCGCCATCTCCTACTTCTGCAGTCAGGGCTTCCTGATCGCCTGGGAGTGGGCTTGCGAAGAGTGGCAGGCGCGCCGTCAGCAGGACCAGCTGGCCCAGATGATCGGCTTCCTCGACTTCAACGAAAAGGCGGTGCTGCGCGAGTTCGTGCTACAGCGTAAAAGCGTCATAAACTTGCCGATCACCGAGCCCGCCGTCAAAAACCTGATGGATGCCGGCGTCCTCACCTATGCCTACGGCAAGCCGACCCGAGATAAGGATGACGAGAACCAGATCCGCGCCCTGATGATCGCCCTGCCCGCCCGACCGCTGCTCACCTACAAGGTGCTGGGGCTGTCGCGTGGCAAGATGAGCGACGAACAGGTGGAGCAGATCATGAACGCCCGCCCCAAGTTCGCCCAGAAGGGGTTCCAGCGCTAACCGCCGCCCAACCGCCAGATGCAAAAGAGCCGGACACTGTCCGGCTCTCTAATTTCTGCGCGATGCTCTGTACCATCCCTTACGTCTTGTTGTGCCCTAACCCTTTAGGCTGGAGCAAAAGCTCACATCCGCAACCTTGGTCACCGGATCGAAGCTGTGATAGAGCTCGAAACAGGGTCGATCATCAAATTCGAAACCGGCCGCTACCACCTCACCGATATGTTGCTGCCAGAGTGCGGGGTACTGGGCCGGGTCGGTCACGGTAAAACGTGACTGGCCATAGCGGCCGCCCGCCAGCTGCTGGATCTCCACATTGCCACTTCCCCTGGTGCCCGCCGGCACGGTGACGCAAATATCGGTGCGGCACTGCTGGGGAGCCGTCACTTCGGGGTTGTCGTGGTAGATGAAGATCCACTCCCCTTCGGCCAAGCCCAACCCGACAGCCCATTGATAGAGCTGGTCACACACCGGCTCATAGCCTATGCCGTAAGGGCCGGTGACCCGGATATAGGCCAGAGTGCGCGCAGCCATCTGTTCGGTTTTCATCTGTAGCCTCCTTTCACTGGAACGGCCTTCAGCATAATCAGAGACCCGGGCAGCCGCGTGTCCATTCTTGCTCAGTTGCAAGAGTGACGGCTGGCGGCGCAACATCCCCGGTGCCATGGCAAACTGCTTGCGAAACGCCTTGGCAAAGGCCAGTGAGCTGGCAAAACCGGCCGAGAAGGCAATCTCGGTGATCGGGTCGCGACTGTAGCAGAGAGAGCGAGCAGCCCGCTCCAACCGCAGGCGGCGCTGCATCTCGGTCGGGGTTTCACCGGTGACGGCGGTAAAGACCCGATGAAAGTGATAGCTGGAGAGCGCCGCAAGACTGGCCGCCTCACTGAGGCAGAGCTCGGGATTCTGCTCCAGCACCCGGATCACCGGGCGCAATCTGGCCTGATAATCGACCATGCCGTTAGCGACTGACGCCCCCCGCAACTCTGGCCATATAG
Source organism: Aeromonas sp. 600886 (assembly GCF_049174935.1). Taxonomy (NCBI): domain Bacteria; kingdom Pseudomonadati; phylum Pseudomonadota; class Gammaproteobacteria; order Aeromonadales; family Aeromonadaceae; genus Aeromonas; species Aeromonas sp. 600886. The sequence continues at coordinate 222,553 of NZ_JAAKUB010000002.1, forward strand.
AACACATCCACATAGCGCCCTTGCCGGAAGGCATAGTCACGAGCCAGCCCCTCCTGCGTGAAACCGAACTTGCGATAGAGCGCCTGTGCGGCCTCATTGTCGGTATAGACGGTCAGCTCAATCCGGTGCAGGTTGAGCCAGTTATCGGCCAGATCCAGCGCCGCAGCCATCAGGGCAGAGCCCACCCCCTTGCCTGCCCAGTCATCCCGTACCCCCATACCGATACAGGCCACATGCTTGCGTCTCGGATTGGGCTCAACCAGCAGCGAGAGCTGGCCTACCAGCAAGCCGTCAACATCGGCGACCAGTGCCACCACGCTGTCACTCTCCAACCGCTTCTGCCACTGGCTAAGGGGAGACATAGGCAAGTGCAAAGTGCCCGCCTGGGCATTGGGCATGGCATAGAGATCCCGCAAGGCGGGGGCATCGGCGGATTCGGCATGACGGATGGTAATCTGCATATGAGGCTCCTTCTCGAAACGTCCATCATGCATCATCCATCGCATCAGTCCATACAACCGGCACGGTCAGAGTGATTTATTGTCGGCAGACAGGGCTGCACACTGAGCCATTCAGCCAGTTTCATAGGTGAAAAAAAACGGAGCAAACGCTCCGTTTTTCAATGCTTTATCAATCCCGGACGGAACGCGCTTCGCGCTCTTGCCGCTCCCTTGCCAACAGGCGTTTGTACCACCAGCTACTGCGACGACGTTGTGCATTGGAAGAGCGACGAGCCATTTCTTAGGTTCCAGCCAAGAGTAGAAAGGAGCTGCATTATGCGACAGGGATCACGTCCATGTCTTTAGCTGGATCAAGAAAAGCCTCACTGGCCCCCTGAAATCCTCTTCTGGTTTTGCTGCCATGTGGCCACTGGCAGCACCATCGCAGGGGAACGCCAGACTCTCAGGCCCACTCCAGCAATCAACCCGGCCCCGAGTTTACTTGACGGATAATCATACAGCCTGCTGGCATTGTGGAACCAATATGGTAGCCTGCCAGCGCCTGCGGGCAGTCTCTCGCTGCCACGCGCAAACTCCCGGTGAATTTGTCACGTCCTGACAAAATATAACCTTATTTATCAAATCGTTATTTGGATCTTATCCCAATGCGTATCATGCCGTTGCTCAAGGCTGCCTGCCTGAGCCTGATGTTGTCCGCCTGCGTTGCCCCATTGCTAATGATGAGCCCCACCAGCCAGCTGATGTGGGCCCTGCTCAAGCCGCTGGTCGGCTTTGACCCGAACGAGGTCAATCTGTTCGAACAACCCCTGATCAAGGGTCGGATGACCGCCATCCTTGGCCCCAATTACGACAGCACCATGCAGTTGCTCAAGACTGCCGACAAGTTACAGCAGGAGGGGCCGCTTTTCTATGTGGTCTCCGAGTATGCGCCCGTGCCGGATATCGCCAAGCAGGCGGGGATGGTGTGGAACTCGCAAACCAACCAGATGTCTGTATTGCTGCAAAAAGGGGATGGCACCACCCTGACCTTCGGCGAAAATCTGGCGGGCACGGCACCGACATGGCCAACCGCCATGCAGGGCTGGCAGACCCCCACCAGCCAGCTCACCCCGGCGGCCAATGCCCTGACCGGTACGGCAACCAGTCAGAGTGGCGCCTCCCCCTTCTCCCTTGGCAGCGCGCTGGGCACAGTGACTCGCGGCGTCACCGGCTCGCTGACCAACAGCGCCAGCCAGGCCATCAGCGGCGCAGCCGCCAACGCCACAGGGCAGGCCACCCAAGCGGTAAGCCAAAGCGCGACCGATCTGACCCGTAGTGCAACCACCGCAGTCACTGCACCCGCCAAACAGGCGGTGAGCAGCACCGCTGCGACCGCAACGCAAGAAGCCACCAAGGCAGTTGCCGCTCCTGCCAAGCAGGCCGTCAGCAGCGCAGCTGCGACCGCGACGCAGGAAGCGACCAAGGCCGTTGCCGTTCCTGCCAAACAAGCCGTCAGCAGCGCAGCTGCGACCGCGACGCAAGAAGCCACCAAGGCCGTTGCCGCTCCTGCCAAGCAAGCCGTCAGCAGCGCCGCTGCGACCGCGACGCAAGAGGCCACCAAGGCTGTTGTCGTTCCTGCCAAACAGGCAGTCAGCATCGCCGCAGCTACTGTGACACAGGAAGCCACCAAGGCTGTTGCCGCGCCAGCCAAACAGGCCGTCAGTGCCGCCCCCCATACGGCCGGAGAGAGCGCCACCGATGCCGCCATAGCAGCAGAAGCCGAGGCTCGCGCCAAGGCAGAGGCGGAGATGGAGGCCCTGCTAAAATAAACCGACAGGTCACCGCAAGGTGGCCTGTCGCGGTATCCGCGACCCGACTATGAACTTCCGGCCAAGGACACATAGACTGATAGGTAATTCCCTGCACAAGGAGTGCGCCATGCGATCCCTGCTCGCGGCCCTTATCGCCCTGCTCCTGCTGACCAGCTTCCCCGCACGGTCCGCCTTTATCTATTACTCGGAGCAGAACATGCCCCTCAACGGGCTGGACAAGGAGGGCAAGCCCATCGGGCTGGCAGTTGAGCTGCTGCGGCTGATGTGGCGCGAGCTGGGGGAGCCGGAGCAACCGATCCAATTTCTGCCATGGGCCCGCGGTTGGTATCTGCTGACCCAGCAACCGGAGGCCGTTCTTTTTACCACCGCCAGAACCAAAGAGCGTGATCCCCATTTCCTATGGGTTTGCCCCATCAGCCACTCGCGAGTGACGCTGGTCGGACGAAAACAGGATGCCCCCAGAGTGACCGGCAAGGGGGATCTGGCCAAACTGCAGGTAGGGGTAATGCAGGCTGACGTGGGGGAGCAGTTACTGCTCAACCGCGGCATCAGCCCGGGCAACATGATGGCGGTGGAGCGCATGGAGCAGGTGGTACGCCAGCTCATCATGGCCCGTACAGATCTGGTAGCAGGCAACGAGGTGATGTTATTCCATCAACTGAAAGCTCTGGGATTTGCCGCGGAAGATTTCATCTCTGTCGCAGTGCTGGAGGAACAGGACAACTGCTTTGCTTTCAACCCGCGGGCGGATCGGCAGCAGGTCGCCCGGTTGCAACAAGCCCTCGATCAGGTTCGTCTCGGTAGCGAATACCGGCAGTTGATGGAACGCTACCAGCGACTCAGTAACCTTCCCCAAAGCGATAAGCCGCTACCGAAGATCGAGTAACCCCGGTTCATCCTCTTCCCTCTGTGGTGATCAGATGGTTGAGGAAGAGATGAAACAGCTCGGCCCGCGAGCCGAGCCGCAGCTTGCCATAGAGATGCTTGCGGTGATTCTTCACCGTGCCGCTGCCAATCCCGAGCGCTGCGGCAATCGCCTCCGTATCCAGTCCCTGCAGCAGCAACTCCGCCACCTGCCGCTCGCGCCGGGTAAGCCTATCGCCCCCCACACTCGCCATCGCCTGCTCCACCGCACTCCGGAGGCTGGCGCTGTCTGGCAGCACAGTGCTCTGGGCCAACAGCGGCTGGCTCTGCCGCCACTGCTGACGACAGAGCGAATGTACCAGCGGGAACAGCTGCTCCAGCCTTACCAGCTCGTCACGGCTGAGGGTACTGCGCTTGTCGAGTCGCCCGAGAAACAGCATCAGCGTCAGTCCGTCCCGCACCGGCAGGATCAGCCCCACCTCCTCCTGCCAGCCGGTGGCCTGATAGAAGTGGTGGCGATATTCGGGATCGAGCAGCCCTTGGGAGACCTGCGCCAGGGTCCAGACGCCGGCAGGCAAGCCCTGCTCCAGCGCCTGCATAAAGGGATCCTGACTGAAGTGGCTGGTGAGGTAGCGATCAAAGAGCAGAGCCCGCTGATGGTTGAGGTTGTCGTAGAGGTAGACGGGCCGCTGCCCCACCCCGAGCAGCAGGGCGCAATCAAACGCCACCTGCTGCTGGATCAGCCGCACCAGCGCCGCCGGAAAGGCGCTGCTGTGCAGGGCATCGACCACCTCGGTCATGCTGCGGGTCAAGGCATCTGTGGTGAATGGCTGGGTCATGTTGGCACGTTTCCGGTGACGGGGAGCGATTCCCCGCTATGGCTGAATGCTAGCACGAGAGTGGCAAAACTGTCCCTGAGGGGACATATCCGCCACCAGCCAGAACGGCGAGGATGACGGCTTTCCCCCTGTTGTTGGAGCACACATGATCAACCCCCACCTGCTCGATGAGCTGACCGAGCGCGGCCTTGTGGCCCAGAATTCCGACCCGGCAGCCCTGGCCGATCATCTTGCCACCCCGCGCACCGTCTATTGCGGGTTCGATCCCACTGCCGGCAGCCTGCACATCGGCCATCTGGTGCCACTGCTGATGCTGCGCCGCTTCCAGCTGGCTGGGCACACCCCGGTGGCACTGGTGGGCGGGGCAACCGGCCTTATCGGCGATCCCAGCTTCAAGGCGACCGAGCGCAGCCTCAACAGTGCCGATACCGTGCAGGGTTGGGTCGCCAGCCTGTCGGCCCAAATCAGGGCGCTGCTGCCCGCCGATGATGGCCTGTCGGCCCCGCAACTGGTCAACAATGGCGACTGGATGGGGCAGATGTCCGCCCTCGATTTTCTGCGGGATATCGGCAAGCACTTCTCGGTCAACGCCATGCTGGCGCGGGAGTCGGTGCGTCAGCGGCTGGCTCGCCCGGATCAGGGCATCTCGTTCACCGAGTTCTCCTACGCTCTGCTGCAATCCTACGACTTTGCGGTGCTGCACCAGCGGCTCGGTTGCACCCTGCAGATTGGCGGCAACGACCAGTGGGGCAATATCACCAGCGGCATGGATCTGACCCGTCGCCTCCATCAGGCGCAGGTGCACGGCATGACCCTGCCCCTCATCACCAAGGCAGACGGCACCAAGTTCGGCAAGACCGAAGGGGGCGCGGTCTGGCTCGATCCGGCGCTCACCTCCCCTTACGCCTTCTACCAGTTCTGGCTCGGCACCGCGGATGAGGATGTCTACCGCTTCCTGCGCTACTACAGCTTTATGTCGCTGAGCGAGATTGATGCACTTGAGGCGGAAGACGCGAAGCGGCAGGGGCGCAAGCAGGCCCAGCAGGTGTTGGCGAACGAGCTGACCGAGCTGGTGCACGGCAAGGCGGCGCTGGCTGCGGTGCAGCGCATCAGCGAGCTGCTGTTTAGCGGCGATGTAGCTCGCCTCGGCGAGAGCGATCTGGCCCAGCTGGCGCAGGATGGCATGCCGAGCAGCACCGTCAGCGGCGAGACGGATCTGGTCAGCCTGCTGGTCAGCTGCGGTCTGGCTAACTCCAGGCGCATCGCCCGCGAACTGCTGGCGGCGGGCGCCATCAGCCTCAATGGTGTGCTCAAGCAGGATGATCAGCTGAGCGCCACTGATCGGCTGTTTGGTCGCTACCTGCTGCTGCGCCGGGGCAAGAAGCAGTATCACCTGGTGGAGTGGCAATAAGCCGCAGGGCGGGGAGCTCAGCTTCCCCGCCCGCCCCCTGAATCCCTTTTGAATCCCGAGTTGCGATCCCCCTCACAGCCTCTCCCGTCAGCAGCCACCATACTGGCACCGGCGAACATGGAGTACGCCACACAATCTGTTCCTCACGATTCAACAAGGATGCTGATGATGAAGAGATGGCTTCTGGTGCTGCTCTGCACCCTGCCCATGCTGGCACACGCCAGCGGATACACCCAGACCCGCTACCCCATAGTGCTGGTGCACGGCCTGTTCGGTTTCGACAAGCTGCTCGGGGTCGATTACTTCTACGGCATTCCCCAGGCCCTGAGCCGGGATGGTGCCAAAGTCTACGTGGCCCAGGTGTCGGCCACCGCCAGTTCGGAGCAACGGGGGGAGCAACTGCTCGCCCAGGTTGAGCTGCTGCTGGCGGCCACCGGTGCCGAGAAGGTCAACCTGATCGGCCACTCCCACGGCGGCCCCACCATCCGCTATGTCGCCTCGGTCGCCCCCGAGCTGGTCGCCTCCGCCACCAGCGTCGGCGGGGTCAACTATGGCTCCGAGATTGCCGATCTGGTGCGGGCCAATGCCGCCCCCGGCAGCGCCGCCGAGAAGCTGGCGGCCTCCGCAGCCCACGCCCTCTCCGGCATGATTTCACTGCTCTCGGGCGGGAGCCAGCTGCCGCAAGATCCGGTCGCCGCCCTCGATGCCCTCACCAGCAAGGGGGCCAGCCAGTTCAACCAGCGCTACCCGGAGGGGCTGCCCAGCCGCTATTGCGGCGAGGGGCCGATGCAGGCGACCAACGGCGTCTACTACTTCTCCTGGAGCGGGCGCGGCAACCTGACCAATCTGCTGGATCCGGTGGATCCGGCGCTGGCGCTGACCGGCGCCTTCTTCAAAGAGCCCAATGACGGACTGGTCGGAGTCTGCAGCAGTCACCTCGGCAAGGTGATCGGCACCGGCTACCGGATGAACCATCTGGACGAAGTGAACCAGTCCTTCGGCATCCACCATCTGTTCGAGACCGATCCGGTCACCCTCTATCGCCAGCATGCCAACCGTCTCAAGGAGCTGGGACTATGAAGATAGCCACCCTGCTCGTCGTACCCTGCGCCATCACCCTGCTGCTTGGCGGGGTGTTGCTCTGGCCCACAGCACCGACGGCAGACTCATCACAGGCTCAAACCAATCAGCATGCACAGAGCCACCCGCACGATCCCGAGCAGGAGGCCGCCGATGCCCTGCAGGCGCGCTATCGCACCTTTGTCTCCGCCCAGAGCAGCCTGACGGTGCCCACCGAGATCTCCCTCGCCAGCCTGCAGATCCTGTTTGACGAGCGGGAGCAGCTGCGCCAGCAGAGCTTTACCCCGGCGGAGCAGGCCCAGCTGTTTGCCGAGGATCGGCTGATGGAGCAGCTGACCCTGCGCCGCAGGGCGCTGGCGGAGGCAAGAGACAGCGACAAGTCGCAGCTGGCCAGCGAGCTGGATCTCTGGCTGGTGGAGCAACCGGGCTGGTTTCGCGAGGCGGAGGCCAACAGCCGTCTGCTTGAGGAGTTGCAAGGGCTGGCGCAGATGGACCCGGCCAAACGGGAGGCTCTGCTGCTGGAGACGGGGGGGCCGGAAGCGGTGGATCGGATGCGCCAGCTGGAGCAGAACCGGCAAGGGTTCGAGGAGCAGCTCAGCGGCTTTCTGGCCGAACTCAGGCAACTGCCGAACGAGGCCCGGGCCGAACAGCAACAGGAGCTGCTGGCCCGCTGGTTCGAACCCGGACAGTGGCGCCGGGTCGAGGCGCTCACCCGGCTCAAGCTGGGGGAACAATGAGCCAATGACAAGGGGCCCACGATGGGCCCCTTGCTGTGGTGCACTTATTGCGGCTTGTTGGTTGCCGGTAAAGATTGCCAGGTGAGGCGGGTCACCTGAGTGCCCTGCACCTCGCACTTGAGGCTCAACTCCTGCCACCCCTTATCCTGACGCAGGGAGACCTCCCCCTCGATCCCCTGCTCGCCAATCTTCAGCTTATCCTGCTCGAAGATCACCTTGTCGCCATGGGCGAGATCCATCAGTTTGCCGTTGCAGAGCCAGTGAGCGAGATCCGCCCCCTTCAGCTTGACGCCACCCTTGGCCGCCTTCTGCTCGGCCGCGCTCACCACAAACAGCTTGCTCAGCTCGGCAGCCCGCTTGGTGAGCCACTCCTGACGCTGCTGCATGCTCATTTTGCTGACGAACTCGGCGGGCTGGCCCTTCTCATCCAGCCACTGGGTCAGCTTGCCGCTGTCGTCAAATGCGAACTGGGCGGCGGGCTCTTTGACCCCGAACAGCTTGCCGCCCTTGAAGTAGTAGCGGCTCTCCCCTTCCAGCTTGCCCAGCTCGTTCATGATGGGCACGGCGATGATGACGGGGGCGCCATCGATCCAGGCCTTGATATCGACGCCGTCATGGCTGAATTGACGGGTATCGAGGGCGCTCTCGGCCCCCTTCTCCATCAGGGTAAACTGCTCGGCGAGAGAAGCGGCCAGAGAAGGGAGGGAGCAGAATCCCAGGGTCAGCGCGATCGCTGTGTTGCGCATTGAGTTGTACATAGCACTCCTGTGATGGGCCATCCGGCCCGTGGTTAACTCTCTGTCAGCCAGGCCCGCAGCCCTTCCCGGTGAGCATCACTCAGGGGCAGGGATTGGCGGGCCCGGTAGTCAAAATGGATCAGGGTCGTTTCGGCGGTGACGGCCAGTTCGCCGCCCTGCCAGGCCTCCTGCCAGACCGTAAATGAGCTGGTGCCGATGCGGCGCACGCCGGTCTTGATGGTGACCGGCTGGCCGTAGAACAGCTCCCGTTTGAACTGCACCGTGTAGCCCGCGATGATCAGATGCCAGTTATGCACATCCAGATCGGGGGAGAAGATCCGGAACAGGGGATCCCGCGCCGATTCGAACCAGACCGCCGGCACCGTATTGTTGATATGGCCGAGGGCATCCGTCTCCTGAAAGCGGGGTTGGATCTGCATTTCCAGCATGGGTTGACTCCTTGTCATTGAACCGCGCTCAGGCTAACGCGCCCCGCATCAGGACTCAAGCCTCCCCGTCTTATCCCAAGCGCTGACAGCCAGTTCCGGCCGCAACCAGGCGCTGCGAAAATCGAACCAGCCGAGCGCCGTCATCCGCACCCCGTGCACGCCGACCCGGCTCTCCAGCTCCAGCCAGTGGTGAAACAGCGGCACAAACCAGCTCTGCTGCTGCACCCTTGCCAGCAGGGCGCGGGGACCAGGCTCGGCACCGCTGGCCCGCCACTGCATCAAGCCCTGCCACAACCCATGCTGACTGCCCCACACCTTGCGCAGCAACGGGGTGCCCTGCAGCCAGGCGTAGGGGGCAAAGGGGCCGGCATGTTCGAGGTTGAGGGTGCCGAGCCAGAGATCCACGTCTTCATCCTCGCCACTCACCCAGCGACCGTAATCCAGGGTGCGCACCTCCAGCCTGATCCCCTGTTCGGCCAGCAGGCTGCTCATGGCGTTGGCACACTCGTTGAACTCCAGATGCTGGTTGAAACAAGCGAGCACTAGAGTCGTCGGTAACTGCGCCGGTGTGGGCAAGGGCGCGGGCAGTGCTTCGCGCCAGTGGGGCAGCAGGCCGAGGGCGCTGGTCCAGCCCCGTTGCAACTCGGGGGCGACCCGCCCCATCAGGGCTACCGGATTGAGCAGCTGGCCGAGCCACTGGCGCAGCGAGGGATCCTGCAAGGATCCGGAACGATCGTCCTGCAGCAGGAAGTAGCAGCCCGACTCCAGCTCCGATTCGCCGCGCATGGTACCGAGCTCAGGGCTGTCGCGCCCCAGCTGCAGGTGGGTCTCCAGTCGCTCCGCCAGCTCAGGCAGCATCCAGATATCGATCTCGTCGAGCAGGGCGCGCAGGCCGAAGTAGTCGTCAAACGCCGCAAGGCAAAGATGCAGGGGATCGTTGGCGGCCACCCGGTATGGGCCTGTGCCCACCGGTTGCAGGGCAAAGCCCGCCTCCCCCTTGAGCTCCCGTGGCAAAATGGTCGCCACCGGCTCCGCCAGCAGGTGGGGCAGCCAGGGATCCGGGCTGTCGAGATAGAGATCCAGCGTGCGCGGCCAAGGGCTCTCCAGCCGATCCAGATGGGCGAACAGCGGGCGATCCCGCAGGGCCCGCAGACTCTCCATCACATCCTCCACCACCAGCTCGCGGCCGTGGTGAAAGCGCACCGCCGGGCGCAGATAGAAGCGCCAGTGACAGGGGCCCAGACACTCCCAGTGGTGGGCCAGATCCCCTTCGATTTCCCCATTTTCCTCATTTCGCCGGGTGAGGCCGTTGAAGATCTGGCGGCTCAGGTGAATTTCGGAGCGGCGCATCGGGCCGGTGGGCAGCAACTGCGGCAGCGGCCGGTAGTAGGGCACCCGCAGGATCTGGCGCCCCTCACGGGTGGCCTGACCGAGCTGTTCGATCAGCAGCGGAGTGAGCAGATCGAGGCGATCCTCGGCCAGCCGCACCGCCTGTGCCAGCTGGCCCTGACTGAGCAGATCTCGCAAGCGGCGCCGGGTCAGGCTCTCCTGACTATCGAGCAGGGTGAGCCGGGAGCGCCGCCCCCGCCCCGCTTCCGCCGACCAGCTGAGCCAGCCCTGATCCTGCATCCGCCGCAGCAGCAGGCGGGCGTTGCGCGGGGTGCAGCAGAGCAGATCCGCCACCTCGGCGAGGCTGATCTCCCGCTCGTCGCTGCCAAGCAGCTGGGCGAGTCGTTGAAATTGCTGGTAAAGGCGACCGGTCGGCATAAAAGAGGAAATCCTGTTGCTATAAGTCATCAGTTTTTACTTCCGCATTTTAGCTCAATACTGCTGATGAACGTGAGAACCACAGTAGAGGAGCACCATCATGAGCCACGCCAACCCCCTCAAACCGAACCGGATCCAGCAGACCTTGCGCCGTTACTTCAAGCGGATCCTGCCGCGCCCGCTGCCACTTATCGAAGATCCCATGCAGCAGCTCAACCGCCTGATGCAGTGGGATATGAACCAGATCGATGACAAGGAGTATCGCCGTCGTCTCTGAGTGCGGGCCATACCAACCACTCGGGACGCGCATCCCCTGCGGGCGACATTGCTTTGCCGGATCTTGCTGTTTACATCGGCCACGGGCCTGATAGATTGGACGTCTATCCATCTATAAATGCCATAAGCAACATCCAACAAGGAGTGTGTGATGAAAGATGCGACCCTGGCCCTGCACCACGGCTTTTCCAGCGACCCCACCACCAAGGCCGTCGCCGTGCCCATCTACCAAACGGTGGCCTACGAGTTCGAGAGCGCCCAGCATGGGGCGGACCTGTTCAATCTGGCGGTGCCGGGCAACATCTACACCCGCATCATGAACCCCACCAACGATGTGCTGGAACAGCGGATGGCCGCGCTGGAAGGGGGCATCGCCGCGCTGGTGGTCTCGGCAGGTTCCGCCGCCATCACCTACGCCATTCAGGCGCTGACCGCCGCCGGTGACAATATTGTCTCCACACCCCAGCTCTATGGTGGCACCTACACCCTGTTCGCCCACATGCTGCCGAGTTTCGGGGTCGAGGTACGCTTCGCCAAGGATGACAGCGCCGAAGCCATCGCAGCCCTTATCGACGACAAGACCAAGGCGGTCTACTGCGAGAGCATCGGCAACCCGGCGGGCAACATCGTCGATCTGGCCGCGCTGGCCAAGGCCGCCCACGCCCGTGGCGTGCCGCTCATCGTCGACAACACGGTCGCTACCCCAGTGCTCTGCAAACCCATCGAACACGGCGCCGACATTGTCGTACACAGCCTGACCAAATATGTCGGCGGCCACGGCAACTCGCTGGGCGGCGTGGTGGTCGACTCGGGCAAGTTCCCCTGGGCGGATCACGCCGAGCGCTTCCCGCAGCTGACCAAACCCGAGCCCTCCTACCACGGGGTGGTCTACACCGAGGCCTTTGGCCCGGCCGCCTTTATCGGTCGGGTGCGTACCGTGCCGCTGCGCAATACCGGCGCGGCGCTGGCGCCGATGAACGCCTTCCTGCTGCTGCAGGGGCTGGAGACCCTCAGCCTGCGCATGGAGCGCCACGTCGACAACGCCCTGCGGGTCGCCCATCACCTCAAGCATCACCCCAAGGTGGCCTGGGTCAGCTATGCCGGTCTGCCGGGTCATCCCCACTATCTGCTGGCAGAGAAGTACATGGCCGGTCGCCCCTCGGCCATCCTCTCGTTCGGTCTGAAGGATGGCTACGAGGCGGGCGTGCGTTTCTACGATGCGCTGAAGATCTTCAAGCGGCTGGTCAACATCGGCGACGCCAAGTCGCTGGCCTGCCACCCCGCCTCCACCACCCATCGCCAGCTGAGCGAGGAGGAGCAGGCCAAGGCTGGGGTGAAACCCGAGATGATCCGGCTGTCGGTGGGGATCGAGGCGATCGAGGACATTCTGGCGGATCTGGATCAGGCGCTGGAGGCATAAGTCAGGTGTTGAGAGAGCGGGCATCAGCCCGCTCTTTTTTAGCCCGCGGTGAACCTGCCACTGTGCCGCTGCGTATCACCGCCTTCCGTCACTGCGTCGAGGTTTCCATGATAGTCCTGCACCACCTGAACAAATCCCGCTCCCAACGCATCATCTGGCTGCTCGAAGAGCTGGGCCAGCCCTATGAGATCAAGGCGTATCAGCGCGATGCCGCGACCTTTCTGGCACCGCCCGAGCTAAAAGCCATCCACCCCCTCGGCAAGTCGCCAGTCATCGAGTTCGACGGCCGGGTGCTGGCGGAATCAGGCGCCATCACCGAGTACCTGATCGCCCGCTATGCTGCCGATCGGCTGGCACCGGCACCAGATAGCCCGGAGTATCCCGAATACCTGCAGTGGCTCCACTTTGCCGAGAGCTCCGGTATCCTGCCGCTGCTGCTCGACATGTTCGTGCGCAAGGATGGCAGCCCGATGCGCTTCCTGCCGGACTATGCCAAGGCGGAGTGTGCCAAGGTGCTGGGCTACCTCAATGAGGTACTGGCGAATCGCCACTATCTGGTGGGGGATCGCCTCTCCGGCGCCGACATCATGAACTCCTTCCTGGTGGATCTGCTGGCGCAAAGCGGCCAGCTGGCCCACTTCCCGCATCTGCAAGCCTATTGGGAACGCCTCAATACCCATCCGGCCCGTCAGAAGGCGGTAGAGCTGGAGCGCGAGCTGGATCAGCGCCCCTGATCCGAATCGCCATCATGCAAAACGCCCCGACTGTCGGGGCGTTTTTGTTATGCAGCGGGCCGCGGTTTACTTGGTCGCGGGCACCTTGTCCCGGCGCGACTTCCACCACCAGCGCAGCCGGATTTGAGAGATAAGCATCCCTGCCAGCATCAGGGCGCAACCGGCGATGGCGCGCTCGTCCAGCGTTTCATCCAGCAACAATACGCCACCCACGGCGGCAAACACGGTCTCCAGACTGAGGATGATGGCAGCGTGGGCCGGATGAGCACCCCGCTGCCCTACCACCTGCAGGGTATAACCCACCCCGACCGACACCAGCCCGGCATAGAGCAGCGCCTGCCAGCCAGCTACTGCACCAGCCACAGTCGGGGTTTCGATGACAAAGGCGGTGGCGAGACTGAGCAGGCCGCAGACTACGAACTGCACTCCAGCCAGCTTGATAGGAGCAACCCGGTTGGAGTAGTGATCCACCAGCAGCAGATGCACAGCCCAGAACAGGGCACCAACTACCTGCAACAGATCGCCAAAACCGATGGTGAACTCGTCGGTGACGCTCAACACATAGAGGCCGGCCAGCGCGATGATGGCGCCGATCCAGGTATTGAGGCCACTCTTGTGGCGCAGCAGCAGCCCCAGTACCGGCACCAGAATGATGTAGAGCCCGGTGATGAAACCGGCCTTGGCGGCAGTGGTATAAAGCAGCCCCACCTGCTGCAGGGAGGCAGCACAGAACAGCACCAGCCCGGCCAGCACACCACCGATCAGCAGTTGGCGATGGTCGCCCGCGACGGCAACAGGTTGTCGGGATTTGAGCCACCAGAGCAGCGGCAGCAGGGAGAGGGCGCCAAGCAGAAAGCGCAGGCCATTGAAGGTATAGGGCCCCATGTGATCCATCCCGAGGCGCTGGGCGACAAAGCCCATACCCCAGATGGTGGCAGCCATCAACAACATCAGATTGGAGCGCATGGCGATTCTTCCTTAAATCGGCGCGTGACGGGTTATCCAATCCAAGATACCTGCCTCCCTACCCTCTTGTCTTTAGAGCGATAGCTGTTTTGTCAGCACGGCCAGCAGGGCGACCATTACCAGATTGCCCCGCAGGATCCAGACCACCCGGAAGTACTGCTGGATCGAGATCATCGGCGCCTTGCCCAGACGCAGGGCACGACGCCAGCGATAGAAGAGGCGACTGGGATAGTCGAGGGAGCCGACAATCAGCAGAAACAACCCCACTTTGAGACCGTGGGCAGGATGAGCAAAGAGCTGCGCCACCGAGCTGGCGTGTTCGAGGGCCAGCAGGCAACCGCTGGCAAAGATGGAGAAGAGCGCCAGCGCCGCCACCCCATCTGCCAGTAGCAGACGGTGTACCCGCAACATATTCAGGCCGCGACGAAAGATCAGATACTCGACACAGAGCGCCAGAACCAACAGCATGATGCCGCCGTAGTGAGCCATCAGGAGCAACGTGGGGTTCAGCATTGAACGGATCTCATTTTCTGCCTTTAGACGGGCAGGACGGCATCATATATGCTGGTGACACCCGAGCTGAAAAGGATCTGTGCATGTCCCCCGCCAAGCCCAAGCACACTTGGTCTTTAATCACCCGCATGCGGCTGGGCCTCCTCCTGCTCTTTATTCCCGTAGTGTTGCTCGGCAGCATCTACTACCTGCATATGGAACGTACCCTGCGCCTCGAGCAGCAACAAAACCTGATTGCCCGCAACACCCAATATCTCCATACCCTGCTCGAACCCTATCTGGAGACCCTCAAACGCCAGTTTACGCTTATTTATCAGCAGGTAAATTATCAGGATTTCAGCGGCCCAGAGATCCTTAACGGCGAGCGCTACCTGCAACAGTGGCAGGCCTATCACGAGGTGATGGAGCTCGACTACGTCTATGTAGGAACCGAGCATCGCCAGATGCTGATCCACCCCACCTGGCAGGCGGACGAGAAGTTCGATCCCAGAACTCGCCCCTGGTATCTGCTGGCAGCCAGCCACCCGAACCGGATCGTCTGGACCGATCCCTATTACGACTACACTCTGGGTACCCTCACAATGGCGCTGGCTCGGGTAATTCAAGACCCTGACGGCAAGCGAGTGGGGGTGCTCTCCCTCGATACCCAGCTCACCCCGCTCGCCAACTGGCTCAACAACCGGCATGAACAGAGCCATCATCTGGGCAAGGGCTATCAGATCCTGATCAACCATGACGGGCTGGTGCTGGCTCACCCGGATCGCGAACAGGTATTCAAACCGCTCACCCACCCTGAATGGCTGGCACACATGCAACAGCCGCAAGGTTTCTTCCTCGATAATGCCAGCGGCATGATGGTCTCCTACTACCGTGTCCCCGAGCAGCGCTGGTTCCTGCTCAGTGTCGAGCCCACCGCCAGCATGCAGCAGGTGATCGACAGCGTCTCCATCAACGTGCAGCTGATGATTGCCGTTGCCTGCTTTTTCTATCTGCTGCTAGCCCTGCTTTGGGCCCGCTACTTCCGCCGCATGCTGGGGGAGATTACCCTGCTGATCCGCACCAGCCGCTCTGGCGGGACTGCCTATCATGGCAGCCGCATGCTGGAGCTGGCCAAGGTCTATGAAGAGATGGATGCCGCCAGTCAGGACTTTGCCCAGATCCGCCAGCAAGCCAATCAGGACAAACTCACCGGTCTCTACAACCGCCGCTTCTTCGACGAGTGCCTGCAGAGACAGCTCAGCAGCGGTGCCCCCTTCCTAGTAGTGATGTTCGATCTCGATAACTTCAAACAGGTCAACGACACCTTTGGCCACCAAACAGGGGATATAGTGCTCAAACGGGTGAGCAAGCTGGGCATGAAAATGTTTGACCAGTGGGGCTGGCTCTGTCGTTACGGTGGCGAGGAGCTGGTGCTGATCTTGCGCCTGGAGATGCAAATGAGTGAGGCCACCTCGCTGCTGGAGAGCTTCAGACTTGCGGTCACTCAACTGGAGTGGCGAGAGCCGGAACTGACCATTACCCTCAGCGGCGGGGTGGCCTTGAGCCACTCCGGGCTCTCGACCAAGGAGCTGATAGAACTGGCCGACAGCGGGGTTTATCAGGCCAAGCGGGAGGGGAAAAATCGCATCTGCTTCCCCCAGCGTCGCACCTGCGACGTGACGGAAGAGGATCCTTCCCCTAACCTTGATTCTACCCGGCGGCCCCCCCGGCAGGAGGGGGGGTGAGCACAACCGGGGGAAAGAGACAAGGGAGAGGCAACTGCCTCTCTCAGTTGTTTATGTCGCTATTCTTGCCGTGCTTTAAGCCTGTTTGAGCACGCGACTCAGCGCAGCCACTCCCACACCGGCCAGCCCAGCTCCTCGGCTTGCTGGCGCAGCGCGGGGGCCGGATTGACCGCATGAGGATGGCTCACCGCCCGCAGCATGGGCAGATCGTTGTGAGAGTCGCTATAACCAAAGCTCCCCAGCCAGAGATGGTCCCTGCCTGCAAACAGCTGGTTGATGCGGGCCACCTTGCCTTCGCGAAAACTGAGAGTGCCGCGGGTCTGGCCGGTCAGCATCCCCTCCTCCTCATCGAGCAGGATGGCGACGCAGTGATCCATCCCCAGCATCTTCGCCATGGGGGCGACCAGATGCTCGCCGGAGGCGGAGATGAGCACCAGATCGTCGCCCCGCTCCCGATGCCATTCGATACGTGCCAACCCCTCGGGGTAGAGGCGCTCGCGCAGCACCTGCTCGGCAAAGCGGGTAGAGAGCGAGTCGAGCCACTGGCGCGTCTTGCCCGCCAGCGGTTGCAGGGTGAAGGCCATGTACTGGTGCATATCCATCTTGCCTTGATGGTAGAGGGACATCATGGCCTGCTCCTCGGCGATCATGCTGGTGGGCGCCAGCTCCTCGGCCACCATGTACTCCAGCCAGAGGCTGGCGGAATCCCCCGCAATCAGGGTCTCGTCCAGATCAAACAGTGCCAGTGCCATGAGGGCTCCTTGCGGTAACAACGAAAATGAAACGAGGCGTCATGCTACCTCACAGAGTTGATCCCGGGCCACCGCCAGGGTTACAGCACTGCCGGTGGCCAGCAGATCGCCAGCCGAACGGTTGAGGCAATCCACCGTCAACAGCCCCGCCTCGCACTCCACCTGATAGCGGATCACGTTGCCGAGCAGCTGTTGCTGGCGAACGATGCCGGGCAGGCTGGGTTCGCTGCTGCTCGCCCCTGCGGGCAGCAGGGTAATGGACTCCGGCCGCAGCGCCAGCTTGCCCTGAAAACGGGGGCCAAACAGCGACTTGCCCTGCTCGGCGCAAAGCAGGTTGTAGTTGCCGATAAAGCTCGCCACAAACTCGCTGGCGGGGCGGGTATAGATCTCCTCCGGCGTGCCGCTCTGGACGATGGATCCCTTGTTCATCAGGAAGATCCGATCCGACATGGTCAACGCCTCCTCCTGATCGTGAGTCACGAAGATGGTGGTGAGCTCAAGGCGCTGCTGGATCTCGCGGATCTGCTGGCGCAGGCTGCGGCGGATGCGGGCATCCAGCGCCGAGAGCGGCTCATCCAGCAGCAGGATCCGCGGCTGTACCACCAGAGCCCGGGCCAGCGCCACCCGCTGGCGCTGGCCGCCGGAGAGCTCGGCCGGATAGCGGCGCTCGAAGCCGGTCAACTCCACCAGCTCAAGCGCCTCCTGCACGCTGGCGGCGAGATCCCGTCCCGGCTGGGGTTTCATCTTGAGGCCGAAGGCAACGTTGTCCCACACCGTCATGTTGGGGAACAGCGCATAGCTCTGGAACACCATGCCGATGCCCCGCTTCTGGGGCTCCTGCCAGGTGATATCTTCACCGGCCACCCGCACCTGACCACCATCCACCGGGGTGAGCCCGGCCAGCGCCCGCAGCAGGGTCGATTTGCCGCAGCCGGAGGGGCCGAGCAGGGTCACCAGCTCCCCCTTGCGAATGCCGAATTCGATCCCCTCGAACACCGGCGTATCGCCGTAGGATTTGTGCAGTTGATTCACTTCTAAATGAAACATGTTGATTCACCGATGAAATCTGTTGGCCGCCCAGGTGAGCAGCAGGGTCAGCAGGAAGTAGCTCATCACCAGCGCACTGGTGAAGTGGCCCGAGGTGGCGCGCATGTTGTAGAGGTAGACCTGCAGGGTCTCGTAACGGGTGCCCACCAGCATGTTGGCGAACACGAACTCGCCGAGCAGGAAGGAGAGAGAGAGAAACAGCGCCGCCAGCAGCCCCTTGCGCAGACAAGGGATCACCACCAGCAGGAAGGCGCGCCGACTGCTTGCCCCCAGCAGGTGGGCAGCATCCATCAGATCTTTCAGCGGCACCCCCTGCAGGCTATTGGCCTGCGCTCGGTACATAAAGGGGAGCACCACGGTGAACCAGGTACCGATCAGGATCCACGGCGTGCCGATGATGGGCAGAACGCCATCGGCGTAGATCTGCAGCAGCCCCACTGACGAGACCACAGGTGGCACCGCGAAGGGGAGCAGGATCAACAGGTTCATCCAGGGATCCAGCTTTGGGAAGTAGTAAGCCACCACCAGCACGGTCGGTACCAGCACCAGGGTCCCCAGCAGCAGAGTGGCGAAGCAGACCAGGAGGCTGCGGCCAAACGCCGCCAGAAAGCGCGGATCGCCCCACAGCTTGAGATACCAGTCGAGGGTGAAGCCATCCGGCAGCAGGGTCGCCCCCCAGCGGGTGGAGATGGAGTAGAGAAACGTGGCCAGCAGCGGCAGCAGCAGGGTGGCGACCAGCCCACCCAGCACCCACTTGGGCCAGCGCGGCGTCAAATCATGCATGGGATTGCCCCTTGTTCACATAGCTCTTTTTCAGCAGCCACTGGTTGGCGGCCGTCACCACCCCCAGCAGCACCATCAGGATCACCGCCAGCGCCGCCGCCATATTCGGTTCGAGGAAGATATCGCCGGAGACCAGACTGGCCACCCGGATGGTCACCAGATTGAAGTTGCCGGTGGTGAGGGCATAGGCAGAGGCATAGGCTCCCACCGCGTTGGCAAACAGGATGATCAGGGTGCCGAGCAGCGCAGGCGTCAGCACCGGCAGCGCCACATGCCACACATACTGCCCCTTGCTCGCGCCGAGCAGCGCGGCCGCTTGCGGCCACTCATCCTGCAGCGCATCGAAGGCCGGGTAGAGCAGCAGCAGGGCGAGCGGGATCTGGAAATAGGTGTAGATGAGAATAAGGCCCGACCCCGAGTAGAGGTTGAAGCCGTCGATCAATCCCCAGGATTTCAGCAGCAGGGTCACCGCACCATTGATGCCGAGAATGATGATAAAGGCGAATGCCAGCGGCACCCCGCTGAAGTTGCCGGTCATGGTGACAAAGGCCAGCAGCAGCCGTTTTACCCGCTCGCCACTGTGGCGCAGCGCCGCTGCCCCGAGGGTGCCGATGGCAAGCCCCGCCAGACTGGCGATACCGGCGATGCGCAGCGAGTTGCCGAACGATTGCAGGTAGAAGGGGGAGCTCAAAATCTCCCGGTAGTAGTCGATGCCCCAGCCATCCGGGGTCTGGAAACTGCCCACCAGCGCCCACACCATGGGGGCAAGCTGGAACAGGATCATCAACAGGATAAAGGGCAGCAATACCAGCGCGGGCAGCCAGTGGCGGCGCACCTTGCGCTTGGTTGCCACGGGTTGATCCACGAGAATCTCGGTGGTGGCAGGCATCATCAGTGCACCTCGCGCATAAAGGCAGCCTTGAGCAGCGGTGGCGCTGCCGGCTTGTCGTGGGGGATGCCCAGCAGGTCGGCCATCAGGGCGCAGAGCTGGGTCTGGGCGATCACCACCCCATCCGGCCAGCGTTCGATAAAGGCATCGCCAAACAGCCAGAGCGGCACGGTGCGCTCTTCCGGCAGGGTGCCGCCGTGGCTCAGGTCGTTGTTCATGCCGTGATCCGAGGTGATCACCACCTGATACCCCTCCGCCAGCCACTGGGGCAGCAGATCGGCCAGCAGGCTGTCCATCCGGCGCGCCTGATTGCGGTACTGGCGGGAATCGAGGCCAAACTTGTGACCCGCATCGTCCACTCCCATCGGGTGGATCAGCAGAAAATCGGGGTCGTACTGGCTGCGCAGCCACTCGCCATCCATCAGCAGATGGCTGTCGGGATAGTTGTCATCCCAGTAGAAGCTGCCGTGCTGGATGGGCAACTGCTCGTCGTGAGTAAAGCGATCGCGGGCTGCCAGCCAGGGGCTGCGGTTGTAGAGTTCGCTCACCCAGTAATAGGCCGCCGCTGCGGTGCGTTTACCCGCAGCGCGGGCCAGATGGAAGATGGAGTCATGCAGACTGAGGCGACTCACCCCGTTGTGGGTGATGCCGCTCACCACCGGCGGCACGCCGGTCAGGATGCACTCGTAGAGGGGTCGGGAGAGAGACGGCAGGGCAGCATTCAGGGTCGTATGCAGGCCCCGCCCCGCCTCCACCATGCCACCGAGGTAGCCCATGGTGTGGGCTACCTCGGCTGCCAGACCATCCACAAGTACCACTATCACCTTGTGTTGCACTGGATTCCCTTACTGCATGTTGATCATGACGGTTTCTTGCCACTGGCGCGGCAGGGCTTTGGAGCTCTGCTCCCAGGCGGCGTGATCCTGCACCGGCTTGGCATTGGCGTACTGCTCGGCCGGCAGCAGCTTGGCCTTGACGTCGTCCGGCAGGGTCACGTTGCTGCGAATGGGGCGGGCATAGCCACGGGCCAGATTGATCTGGCCGGCGTCGGAGAGGATGTATTCCCGCGCCAGCTTGGCGGCGTTGGGGTTCTTGGCCCACTTGTTGATGATGGTGGTGTAGCCGGCGATGACGGAGCCGTCGCTCGGGATCACCACCTCAAACTTCTTGGGGTCGATCTGGTCGCGGTAGTTCAGCGCGTTGAAGTCCCACAGCACCCCCACTTCCACCTCGCCCTTCTCGATGTTGGCGATGGTCGGGTCGTTGAGCGACAGACGACCCTGCTTGGCCAGCTGACCGAACAGCTCCAGTGCAGGTTTCAGATTCTTCTCGCTGCCGCCGGTGGCATAGGCCGCCGCCAGCACGCCGTTGTTGGCCTGGGAGGCAACGCCCACATCACCCAGGGTCACCTTGTAGTCGCCACCCAGCAGGGATTGCCAGCTGGTGGGGGCGGCCTTGACCAGATCCTTGTTGATCAGGAAGGCGATGGTGCCGGTATAGGCCAGCATCCAGTGACCGTCGGCGTCCTTGGCCCAGTTGGGAATATCGGCCCAGGTGGAGGGTTTGTAGGGTTGGGTAACACCCTGCTTGACCGCAACCGGACCGAAGGCGCCGCCCACGTCACCGATATCGGCGGTGGCATTGGCCTTCTCGGCGGCGAACTTGGCGATCTCCTGCGCCGAGCTCATGTCGGTATCCTGATGCTTGATGCCGTAGATGCTGCCCAGTTGCTGCCAGGTATCCTTCCAGTTGGCCCAGCTGTCGGGCATGCCGATGCTGTGGAGCTGGCCTTCGCCACGGGCGGCCTTTTCGAGATCCGCGATATTTTCGGCTGCATAGCTATTTGTGGCAAACAACGGTTGGCTGATGGCCACCATGGCCAGTGCACTTGCGATCACGCTTTTCATCATCCCATCCCTCTGGACTAGGTCAGTTAAGGTTCGAGAGGGATGCTAGAGGGGAATTGTGACGGTGGCGGGGCGCTTTAATGGCAGTTTGATGACAATCACCCTGTCATGGCGCTGTCATCCACAGCAGTTACAACTCTGAACCCGAGTGAGGCTGGACTATTCCAGTAAGGGATTGGCCAGCCACCCGCCTTCTGAATAAGCAACAGGGACAAGAGTGTGACCGAGCCGAGATTGAGCGAGCAGAGAGTGAACGAACAGAGCATGGCCGATGGCCGCGTCTCCTCCAAGTGCGAACAGATTTGCCAGACTCTGCGCCGCTATATCGGCAGCGGCCAGTTGGGGGCCGGGCAGCAGCTACCCGCCGAGCGGGCCCTGAGCGAGCGCTTTGCCACCACCCGCATCACCATCAAGGAGGCGCTCTCCAGCCTCGAAGCAGACGGCCTTATCTACCGGGCCGAGCGGCGCGGCTGGTTTGTGGCGCCACCCCGCCTCACCTACGATCCCGCCATCCACACCCACTTTCACCAGTGGATCGGCGAGCAGCAACGCACCGCCGAAACCCGGGTGCTGGCCCACGGCAGCGAGCTTGCCAGCAGCGAGCTGTGCCGCTGGATGGGGTTGGAACCCTTCACTCCACTTTATGAGATCCGCCGCCAGCGGCTGATCGACGGCCGCCCGGTGCTGCATGTCAGCCACCACCTGCTGGCGAGCCGCTTTCCCGATATCGCCAGCGCGCCGCTGGCCAGCTCCCTCACCGAGCTCTATCAGCAGCGCTATGGCATAGGCCAGGGTGGGGCGAGTCTCGAGATCACCCCCTCGGCGGCGCGCGGCGCCATCGCCCGCGCCCTCAATCTGGCAGAGGGGAGCGCGGTGCTGCGGCTGGTGCGGGTCAATTACGACGAGCGGGGCGGTCTGGTGGATTGCGATATCGAGCACTGGCGGCCGGATGCGATCCGTATCTGTCTGGATACGCGAGCGTTGCAGCCGCTCGCAGGCAAGCTGCAACAAACCCGGGTCGCCGATTAGGGAAAATATCCAGAGCACTGTCGAGCACAGTGGCGATCCGCATCTGCCTCGATAACCGGGTGCTGCAACCGGTCGCAAGCAGATCGCATACCGTTCAACTCACGGAATAACCAGACTCCAACATGGCGGATCCCGCAGGATCCGCCGGGATCAGTTGTCGATATTGGGGATCATGTCGTCGAAGCTCTGGTAGCCGCAGTCGGCCAGTTGCAGCGACATGGTGTAGGTCTTGGCGTGCTCCTGCTGGCCGATGGCGGGGCGGTTGAGCTTGATCTCCTGATGCCAGTACTCCTTCATCCGGTCGATCAGCGCCATCGCCTCCCCCTCGTTGAGGTGCAACTGGCAGAGCGCCATATAGTTGTTCGACTTGTGCATGTTCTCCACCAGATACTCCCCCAGCACCGACATCGCCTGCCGTGCCTGCTGGCGGGCGAAACGGCTGTGCTGCTCGAAGCTGATCCGCTCGCTGATGAGGAAGTGGTAGCTGTTGTCGATACCAAGCTGCAAAATGCCGAGCTTCTCCAGCTTGCGCAGATAGAGGTAGCAGGAGGCATCGGTCAGGCCGTACTCCCGCTTGAGATCGATCAGCGTCTTGTCGCGCCAGAAGATATTGGCGAGAAAAGCGTAGAGCCCCGGCTCATTGTGAAACGCCTCGTCCTGCTCCTGGGTAAAGACGGCGCGGCGGCTCTGGGCGTCCTGAGTGCGATCCAGCAACTCCTCGAACGAGAGACCCACCAGATGGCAGATCTCCAGCAGAGTATCAAACGGCAGCGAGGGCTTGTTCATCATCCGTTTCACGGTCGCGATGGAGACACCCATGGCTTCTGCCAGGGTCTGATAGCGGATCCCCTTGTCGGTCAGGGTCTTCTTCAGGGTGTCGAGAATATTGTTGGCCAGGGTCTGGCTGTAGGTCATGCCACTCTTCCTTGTTATCGCACTTTCATTGCATGGTTATGCCGAGTCAGCTTCTGACCTGTTTTTACCTTCAAGGCTCAGATATTGACACCGAAAAAACAGCCTAGAGAAAAAATCGCCTACAACGCCCATCAGGACAGACCAGTTGAACGATGAGGTCGCAAAATCTGACACCAGACAGTGCATATCTTTCAACCCGCAAACATTTTGCTAGTGCTGCATAGAACATCGCGCATAATCGAAACGTATCGAATTCAAGACCCTTCCTGGTTGAGAAATCGATTGTTTGCTTCCAAATTTTTATCTTTTAAACCGTAAGGTTTTTTCTCTTTCCTGGCATTGGGCGGCGCTGATAGCACCGCCCTTTTCTTTTCCCTGAATTCGCAGGTCAGGTCAAGGGCCCCGGCAAGGGGAAGTGTCACAGGCCACCCGCCGCCCACTGATGCGCCAGCCACTACGACCTCTCTGGCAAGGTATCCTAAACGATCCTTAATACCGTCTCATTGCCATTAAATATATTTAAATGGCTTACTTGGAAAGCTTCACTCAATATAAAAACAAATATAATCAAGTAATTTAAAACATCAAAAACTTATCTTTTAAATGGCTTGCATATATAAGCAAACAAAATTAATCGGGCCGCACGCCCCATATCTGCTTATCACACCCCATGCCCACCCCAACAACTGCTACCGGGTGAAGAGAAAAGCCACCCACAAGCGCCCATTCGCGTATCTGGTGGGTAGCATAGCCCACGCAAAAACAGCCTCAAAAGACCACCAAAAGTTACAATGGGAACAATCCCAAACCTCAAAAAGAGCAAAAAACAGGCAAAGAGAGAAATTTTTTTCTCACGGTTTCACCTTGTGATGCGTTCAAAAAATCATCGA
Source organism: Aeromonas sp. 600886 (assembly GCF_049174935.1). Lineage (NCBI taxonomy): Bacteria > Pseudomonadati > Pseudomonadota > Gammaproteobacteria > Aeromonadales > Aeromonadaceae > Aeromonas > Aeromonas sp. 600886. The sequence goes on from NZ_JAAKUB010000002.1 coordinate 246,554, forward strand.
AAAGAACCTGATGCCAATCAGTGACATCTGAGATGCCAATTTTTAGACGGCTCATCATGGCCACGCTCGAATGAAAATTCAATGCTGATAAAAATCAATCACATAGAATCAAAATAGAACTCGCAGCCGGTCATTTTCCTCACCAGTTAATTATTTAAACCTCAATAAAGCTAAAACTCTAATAACACCATTTATTAAACAAAATGGCCCTGCTTGCAGCCAGTCATATTTATAATGATGGGGAAACCACTCTCTTGTTATTCAGAAATGTGCTGACTATACTGCGGCCCCTCTGTGAAAGCAGAGCGATGACGGAAATATAAAAAGCTTCATGGATTGAGCAATATAAATTACACGCAGTTCACGCAACACAAGGTTATTTATCCATGAACAAGTTTAATAAAATTGCCGCTTTCTCCCTGCTTGCTCTGGCCATGAATGGCGGCGCCCATGCCGAAGGCTGGTATGCAGGTCTGGATCTGACCACCTCCAAGATGGATCTCGACGGTGACCTCCAGCGCGCCTATGACGCCAAAGTGATCGACGACCAGCTCGACGGCGGCAGCCTGATCGTCGGTTACAGCTTCAAACCCTGGCTGGCCATTGAAGGTGGCCTGCACGCCCAACAGATGGAGCAGCTGATCTGGGTGACCTCTCAGGGGGCAACCGGTTTTGCCGACACCACCATCGAAACCCGCAGCATCAGCCTGGCCGCCAAGCTGAGCCAGCCGCTGGCCTGGGGCTTCAGCGCCTATGCCAAACCGGGTATCGCCTACACCCGCACCGAATTGGAAGTTGTCGGCAACGCCACCATCCTCGGTATGAGCGGTCAGGTAAGTGGCCGCGAAACCAAGAGCAAGGTACACCCCAATCTGGAAGTGGGTCTGGACTACGCCTTCAACGACCACTTCTCTGCCGGTATCGGTTACGAGCGCCAGTTCAACGCCCTGAGCCTGGGTGATGAGCACTACTCTCTGGATACCCTCAAGCTGGGTCTGCGCTACCACTTCTAAGTCGCGCCGCGTCAGTAACAATGCAAAAGGGCCGCAGGTTTCACGCCTGCGGCCCTTCTATTGGCTGATGTGCCATCAGCAGATCTGATTCTTGCCCTGCTGCTTGGCCTGATAGAGCGCCCGATCGGCACGCACCATCAGACTCTCCTTCTGCTCACCCTGCTGATACTCCGCCACTCCGAAGCTCATGGTGGTCGCCCCGCGGGGACAGATGGGGTGCGTCACCATCAACGCCTGAAACTTGTTCGCCACCACCAACGCATCTTCACGGCCGGTATTGGGCAGCAGCACCATAAACTCGTCGCCACCCCAACGAGCCAGCAGATCAATCTCGCGGATATGGTCGCGCACCAGCGCCACTATGTTGATCAGGGTCTGATCCCCGATATTGTGGCCATAGCTGTCATTGATCTGCTTGAAGTTGTCCACATCCATGGCAATCACGGTAAAAGGCAAGTGAAAGCGGCGCGCCCGTTCGCACTCCAGCTGCAACGCCCGCTCCAGCCGATAGCGGCTGGCGGCACCGGTCAGGGCATCAGTCTCCGCCAGCTGACGATTCTCCTCCACCCTCTGTTGCAGTGCCTCGTTGACTCGCACCAGCTCGGCGGTGCGCTCCGCCACCAGTTGCTCCAGCGACTGATTGCGCAGCTCCAGCTGCTCCAGCAGCAACTTGCTGGCGTGGATATTGCGATGGGCGCCGATCATCCGCGCCACAGACCCATCGGGATTGCGCTCTATGATGCGGCCGCAATCCTCGATCCAGATATAGTCTCCGCCGCGACTGCGGCAGCGATACTCGACCCGGTAGTCGGGGGCGGCGCCGCTCAGATAGGCATCGAAGCTCGCCATCACCCGATCCATGTCGTCGGGGTGGATCACACTCTCCCAGGTGAAGACATTGTTGCCTAGAGTATGGGGCTCGTAGCCCAGCATCCGGTACCAGCCCGGGTTGCGATAGACGAAACCGGTGTTGGCATTCCAGTCCCAGATACCATCGCTGATCACCTCGAGAATGCCATGTACCACGGCTTCGCTGACATCCGAGATCCTGATCGTGTCGCTGTCCTGCAGCATGGGAGACCATCCTTGTCTTGCCGCCCCGCTGGGGCGCGGGGCATTCCAGCCTGATGTTGAGAAATGATAGCGGCAGACGGCTGCACAGTCCGCTATCCGTTGATCGATGAAAACCGCCACTACTTGTTCTGGTTATCGGCCGCCATCGGGTTCGTCTGAATAACATTAGCAACCAGTGTGGCTCAATATTTCACCCTTGTCCGGTTTTAAAGGCAGGATGATGCAGGTTGCGATAGTGGCTGGGCGCCAGGCCATGCTGACGTTTGAAGGCGGTGGAGAAATGGTACTCGTTCTTGAAGCCGCACTGCTCGGCCAGCAGCTTCACCGGGTCGGCCCGGCTGGCCAGCAAGAGCGCCGCCCGCTGCAGCCGCAGCCGTTGCAGCAGCGCCATGGGCGCCAGCGCGAAGTGCTGCTGGCAGAGCCGGTAGAGCTGGCGCTCGGAGAGATGCAGGGCGCCGGCCATGCGCGCTATGTCCCACGGCTCGGTCAGCGCCTCTTTGAGCAGCAATTCGAGGCGCAGCGCCAGCCGCTCGCCACGCCGCTGCCCCTCTCCCTTTTGCAACAGACGGCGCAGGTAAAAGCCGAGCTGCTCAACCAGCAGGGCGCTGAGCAGCGGGTCCTGATGGCGCTCCTGCTCCGCATAGAGGTTCTCGATCGTGCGCAGCACGGTGGCCTGCTGGGAGGTACAACCGAGCCGGGGGTGGCTGGCGAAGGTATCCCAGGGGGAATCCTTGTGCAGCAGCAGCCACACCAGCTCCCACTCACTCCCCTTATTCACCTGCTGGTTCAACGGCTCATTAAGCTGCTCACTCAACTGCTCACCAAGCTGCTCTCTCAACTGATAGCAGAGCGGCTCCCCGGCCGGGATCAGCGCCCACTCCCCGACCTGCAACCGCTCGCGGCGCTCCCCCACCTGCACCTCCCCCTCACCGCCCAGGGTCAGCAGAAAACAGTGCATATCGGCAAAGCGGCGCGCGATGCGGTAGCGGGTCTTGAGACGGGAATAGCCCGCCAGCCACACCTGCTCCTGTGCGAGGGCCGGCAGCAGACTGTCGCAACAGATCTGCTCGCGGCAGTCGGGGGAGACATCGATAATCTCGGTGTTGGCAGTTTCAGACATCATCAGGACGGGCTCAGCCATGTCGAAGGGACAGGCCCCAGCATAGCATTAAGGGCATCGAGTCACAGGAGACCAGCCATGCATATCCATCACGTCGCCATCTGGGCGCAGGATCTGGAGGCACTCAAGGCATTCTACTGCAACCTGTTTGGCGGGCAGGCCAATGAGCGCTATCACAACCCGAGCAAACAGTTCAGCTCTTACTTCGTGCGTTTCGAAGGGGGCGCCAGCCTGGAGCTGATGCACACCCCCATACTGTTTCCGGCAGATCTCACTCTGCCACACCCGTTGCAGGGGCTGGCCCACCTCGCCTTCTCCCTCGGCAGCGTGGAGGAAGTGGACAAGATGACCGCCCGCCTCAAGCTGCTCAAGGGCGCCGAGGTGAAACACCTGGACGGCCCCCGCTGGACCGGCGACGGCTATTACGAGAGCACCTTCCTCGACCCGGAAGGCAACCGGCTGGAGCTGACCATCTAATACCTGAATGCTCCCCTCACTCTGGCCCTCTCGTAAGTTCGATTAGCGAAGCGTAATCGGACAGCGGTAACGGCATTGTTCCCTTCTCCCATTTATTAAAAAGGAGGAGAGGGGTCGGGGATGAGGGGCAGGAAAAAGAGATTATGCGGTAAACGTTGGGCTTCGCTACGCTCAGCCACAACCTACACAATCGGTAGGTTAGTGCTGAGCCAGTGAAGCCCAGCATACAAGACATAATTAATATATTTTTAATAACGCGTTGTAAATTAACCAATATAATAGATTGTATGTTTCGTACCTTCTCCTTTAACAGAAGAAGGTACGTTCAATAATCAATCTACAATATTATCACACATGAATAAGTTCAGATAACATACCTATGTATACAGGGTACCTTTTGTATTGCATAGTATTATTAGACCACCTGAGCGATGATTGTCCACCAAGCAAACGATGACCAACCCAACGAGTGTCAATAATATTTCTTCCTCCTCGGTGATTTAATAAAAGTAAACTCCCCATAAATTTTACCCAGTCATCATGACTATCAAGAAGCTCCTTTCCATATAAATGCATAGAACGGCCACTATCAAAGACAAAGAAATCCATATTCCATTGAATCATAAAGTCATGAATCACACCAAAGATATCACTTGTAAACTTACTTATCCCCAAATCCACCATAGGTATATAACGTGATACATTATGATCAAAATATACTTTTGAATTTATAGCAAGCTCTTCTGATGGCCTCATGCATTTAATTTTATTATCTAACCAATCCGTATCAACTTCAGACAATACAACTCTAAATTCATTATGTGGATCAGCCAAAGATGAAGGTATATATGTATATGTCTTCATTGATAGAAGAGTTAAGTCAGATGAAAATGACTGACAATAGTCACGAAGATGCTCTATATATATAGATGCGGGATGTCGATTAACATTTATTTTATTAACTGCCACGTTAGCCCACCTTTATCCCATTCAAAAGTTGATAGGTCTCCAAAGAGAATGAGTCTGTCATTCCTGCTATATAGTCAGTAATCAAATGGCATCGTAAATTAAATTCAACCTTATCACACACACCTTCATTCAAGGAGCGAACATATGCACGAACATGCTTATCAGATAAAAGATTAAACAGGCGAGTGCAAATAGCCATTTTTTTACCGGCTCTTTTTTCCACAATTTTGAAAAAATCATCTCTACTTAATTCAAGTAAAGGAGAGAATTTATCAAGCAGCCCATATATTATGGCGTATCCACCTAACTCCATTCTTTCTGCCTCAGAGGAGGTAAATATATACTTTCTAGTAAAGTCCTTTAGAATTTCCTGTAAATCATATACCAGTGTTCGTTCTCTAATTAGAGCATCCACACTCCCATTTAAATAATCATCAAATTTAACGAAAAAATCAAAAGCTACTAATTTCACACTCAAATTAGTTAATGTGGTTTTGAATTGTAGAAACTTATACTCAAGCTCTTCGGTACAGTCATTAAAGTTTTCGTTGTATTTCCTAATTATGAACTCTGCATCCTTTATATAAGACATCAACTTTGGCAATTCAGAATAGACAGTCCCTACATCACGATCTCGTTCACATAAATCACATATGGATTTCTTTATGTATTTGAAGAATAGTTCGTAAGATACGATCCCCTTTTCAAATCCATCTTCGATATCACTAATACAGTAGGATATGTCATCTGCAGCTTCCATGAGATATGCCAATATATGCCTACCTGATATTCCAAGATCAGCCTTTATTGCGTTGACAACATTCTCTTCCGTTGAGAAATATCCCATTTTTTTATGATGTAAATTGCCATTTCCAACAGTATCATTTGATGCCACGTATTTTATACATGCAGCCAATTGAGATGTCGTCAAGTTTAAGCCAAATGCATCAGTTCCCTGAAGCTTTGATATAATTCTCAGCCCTTGTGGATTACCATCAAACTGAATAAAATCATTATAGTTATAATCACGTTCAGATAAATTTATATTCTTTTTACTCTCCAGTTTCTCCTTGTTCTCTCCAAACCATGTTGAAATAGCAGACTCCCCGAAATGACCAAAGGGAGGATTGCCAACATCATGAATTAAACATGCTGTTTCAACAGTTTTTCTTATCGCAACATTCTCATCCAATATAAATTTTAGATGTGGATTTATAGCATTTCCTTTGCTTATCTCCTCACTTATCAATTCTACTATTTTTTGTACTAAGAACACACCTATATGAGCTACTTCCATTGAATGTGTAAGCCGACTCCTTACAGCTGCATTATTTTCCAAAGAAAATACTTGAGCTTTCATCTGCAGCCGTCTAAATGATGCAGAATAAATATATCTAGCATGATCACTTAATGAAATAGATGAAAAATCATCATATTTTTTCTCAGATGGCCTAAGCCTAATTTCTGATAATACTTTCATATCCAAATCTCCATGTTACTTATCAATAATAAATATTTAATCCAACCTCTCCGCCAATCCGGAATAACGCTCGGTCTTTTTCCGCACAGCTTGGGCCAGCAGAGCGCGATCGCCGTAGAGATCGAGGCGGGCCTTGGCGCGGGTGATGCCGGTATAGACCAGCTCGCGGGTCAGCAGCGGGCTGGGGCTGTCGGGCAGCACCAGCACGGTATGGGCAAACTCCGAGCCCTGGGATTTGTGGATGGTCATGGCGTAGACCGTCTCGTGGGGTGGCAAGCGGCTGGGCAGCAGAGCACGCAGGGTGCCGTCCGGCTGCTCAAACCAGACCTTGAGGCGGCCAGTTTCATCGGGCAGGCAGAGCCCCATATCACCGTTGTAGAGGCCGACCCCGTGGTCGTTGCGCACCACCATCACCGGGCGACCGGCATACCAGTCGCCGTCGCGGGCAATCAGGCCAGCCCGTGACAGGGCCAGTTCGAGCCGCTCGTTTAGCCCCAGCACGCCGAACGGGCCATCGCGCAAGGCGCAGAGGATCTGGAAGCTGTTGAATGCCTTGAACACGGCGGCGGGCGCTTCCCCCGCGTGGGCCGCCTTCAGATAGGCACCATAACCGGCGACCCCCTGGGCAATCAGGGCGTCGTAGGCCTCCCCCGCCCAGGGGTGCAGGCTGATATCGGCGAATCCTGCGCCCCAGACCGATTCCACCGCCGCGGCATCGCCGCTGTTGCAGGCGCGCGCCAGCTGACCGATGCCGGAGTGCTGATCAAAACGCCAGCTCTTGGCCAGCAAACAGAGGCTGTCACGCACCGGAGCCCCCGCGGGCGAGCCCTGCAGGCGGTAGCCGGTCTGGCGGTATAGCCAGTCCGCCTGCGCCGGGCTGATGCCCTGTTCGATAAAGCTGCAGATATCGCCGAGCACGGCCCCCGCCTCCACCGAGGCGAGCTGATCCTTGTCACCGAGCAGGATCAGGCGGGCGTGGCTCGGCAGTGCATCGAGCAGCCGCGCCATCATCGGCAGATCGACCATGGAGGCCTCATCCACCACCAGCAAGTCGAGGTGCAGCGGGTTGCCCGCGTGGTGGCGGAACTGGCTGCGCCCCGGAATGACCCCGAGCAGCCGGTGCAGGGTGCCCGCCTCGGTGGGGATCGCTTCGACCCACTCGGGGGGCAGATCGAGGGCCTGCAGGGCAGAACCGATACTCTCGGTGAGGCGCGCCGCCGCCTTGCCGGTGGGGGCCACCAGCCGGATCGCCGGGGCCTTGCCTGCTTGCAGGCCGGTCTCCACCAGAATGGCGAGCAGTTTGGCGACCGTGGTGGTCTTGCCGGTGCCGGGGCCGCCGGAGATTACCGCAAAGGGACGCGCCGCCGCGGTGGCCGCCGCCAGCTTCTGGCCGTTGCAGCAGAGCGCCTCGGGCACCAGCACATCCAGCTTGCTCAAATCGCTCGCCGCCTGGGCGCTGGCCAGCAGCACCTCGATGGCGGGCCAATTCACTTCGTTCGGGAACACAAGATCCAGATACTTTTCGATAAAGTGGCGGGCCGAGAAGTCGGGGGCGAGGCGGGCCTTGAGCAGGGCACCGAACACCAACCCATAGTCGCGGGCAAACAGCCGCGACAGGGCTGGGGCTATCTCCGGCCATTCGGCACGTTCACTCAAGGCGCGCAGATGGCGGGCCACCCCCAGTTCAAAATCGTGGTAGCGGGTGAGGTAGAGCCGCCCGTGCCACAGCCGCAGCGGCCAGCGCGGGGCTGGCCCCTCATCCTGCTCCGTACCCACGAGCGGGCTTGCCGCAAACAGGGCGGGCCAGCGGGAAGGATCAGCCAGATCCCCCAGCAGATCCCGGCTCTGCTGGGGATCCAACCCGAACGGCCGTAAAGCTCCACTCGCCAACATCTCAAGGGGCAGACAAACATGGCCGCGCCCCAGCTCGAAGCAGGCGAGCGCAGCCCCCAGCACCAGCTCGGGGCTGCCGCCAAGGTCGGCCACCAGCCTGGCAAATTGCAGATCCAGCTGGCGGATGCGGCCAGCCAGCGCCAGTGTTTTCAACCGTTCAACCATCATTACGCTGGCTGCGGTGCTGATCATGGTGCCGCTCATGCCTCTACCTCGTTAAATGCTTGGGATCCCGCTGCTGGCAGCTCACTGCCTTCGCGAAACAACTTATCCAGCCCCAGCACCAGTTCACGGCTCGGGCGGGTATGGAAAATACCCCCCTGCGGCATGCCGCGCAGGAAAAGATAGAAAACGCCGCCAAAGTGCTGCTCGAAGTCGTAGCCCGGCAGGCGCAGGGTGAGCAGCCGGTGCAGCGCCAGCGAGTAGAGCTGGTATTGCAGGTCGTAGCGGTGCTCGGCCATCGCCCGCTCCAGCGCCGGACGGCTGTAATCGGCAGGACTCATGCCGAGGTGATTCGATTTGTAGTCGAGCAGATACCAGCGCCCCTGCCACTCGAACACCAAGTCGATAAAGCCCTTGAGCATCCCCTGCACGGTGGCAAAGCTCAGCGGCTTGTTGCCCCGCGACAGCGGGTCGTGCTGCTGGCAGAGCGCAGTCAGCGCCGGTGCCGTCACCCGTCCCATGGGCAGGAAGAACTCCAGCTCCACCTGTTTGCGCTCGGGGGCCAGATCCCGCAGCCGTACCGGATCACCAAAGCCGGTATCGAGCGGAGTATCCAGCACCGCCTCCACCTGCTGTTGCAGCACCGGGGCCCAGCTTTCGTCGAAACCATCTTGCAGCAACAAGCTGGCGATATGCTCTGCTAGCGGCTCACCCGCAGCGCTCTGAAAATCGATGGTCTCGAACAGGCTGTGCAGCAAGGTGCCGGGGCGCGCCCCTTTCGGGAAGGTGAAGATGGAGGGCTGGGGTGCCTCGTCCGGTTGCTCGGAAGCCAATGCAGCCGCCTCGGTGACGACCTCGTCATCGAAGCCGGGATTGGCGAGTACGCCCTTACTGTGACCGTGACCCTGCGCCGCCAGCCCGGAGTAGGAGCTGATCCACCAGTCCCGCTCAAGGGAACCGCTAAAGTGGCGCACCTGCGGCTCGCCCAACTGCTCCTCCTCTGGCGGCAGCGGGGCCGGACGGGTGAGCGAGGGCTCACCGACAGCCACCCCGGGCAGCGCCTGTGCCAGCTCGGTCAGCGCGGTCGCCAGGGTTTCGGCATCCCCCTCCTCGCCCTTTTGCAGCAGGTAGCCGATGGCGGTGTGGTGCAGGTCGGTCTTCTCCGACTTGCCCGCTCCCGCCCGCACCGGCGCCAGCCCCAGCCAGGTGGCGTAGACGCCCCGGGTCAGCGCCACATAGAGCAGCCGCAGGTCTTCGGCAAGCCGTTCCCTGTCCGCTTCGGCGAGCGACGAGTCGGCGCCGGTCAGATCGAGAATGGTGCGATTGCCCGCCTCGTCCGCCTCGTGATAGAGCGGGGTCTCGGCGGTTCTATGGCTGCAGATAAAGGGCAGGAATACCAGCGGGTACTCCAGCCCCTTGGATTTGTGGATGGTGACGATCTGCACCAATTTCCGCTCGGATTCGAGGCGCAGTACCTGCTCCGCATCCTGCCCGTTGGGGCGGCTCACCGCCTCCCCCAGCCAGCGCAGCAGGGCATATTCCCCGTCCAGCTCGCTGCTCACCTGTTGCAGCAGCTCGCCAAGATGGAGGAAGTTGGTCAGCCGCCGCTCGCCATAGGGGCTCGCCAAAAGCGAAGAGGCGAGATTGCGCCGGTGCAGCAGGGCCCGCAGCATCGCCAGCACGCCGCGGCGGTGCCAGATCTTGCGGTACTCCATAAACTCCTGCACCGCGCTCTCCCACGCCCGCTCGTCGCTGGCCAGCCCATCGAGCGCCTTGGCATCGAGATCAAACAGGCCGGTGGCGAGCGCCGCCCGCAGGCTACGCTCTTCGCTCGGGTTCTGGCAGGCGTGCAAAATCAGCAGGATCTCCCGCGCCTCCTTCTGCTCCAGCACGCTCTCGCGGTTCGACAGATAGACGGAGGCGATGGCGAGCCGCGCCAATTCCTGCTGCACCAGCTTGCCCTCGGCGCCGGTGCGCACCAGCACGGCGATATCCCCGGCCTTCACCGCCTTGTCACCTATCAATGCCTTGCCCTCGCGAGCCAGGGTCAGCAGGCGGTGGATCTCGGCGGCGGTGGCGCGGGCCATCTTGCTCTGGTAATCCCCCCGGTTGAAGGTGGGCTGGCCGGTCAACTGCCAGCACTGGAGCACGGGCGCGGTGGTGCCATCGAGCAGCAGCGCCTTGCTCTTGCCCTGCGCCTCCACCGGCAGGAAGGGGATATCCGCCTCGTAGATAAAGGGATCTTTCGCCCGCTCGAACAGGCCGTTGACCGCCCCCACCAGCGCACTGCTGGAGCGCCAGTTGCGCCCGAGGGTGTAGTGGGCGCTCACATTTCGCCGCGCCTGAATGTAGGTAAAGATGTCGGCGCCGCGAAAGCCGTAGATGGCCTGCTTGGGGTCACCGATCATCAACAGCGCCGTGTCTGTGTGGCCGCCGTAGAGGCGATGGAAGATGCGGTACTGCTGGGGATCGGTATCCTGAAATTCGTCGATCATCGCCACCCGATAGGTGGCGCGAATGCGCTCGCAGAGCCGCTCGCCAAGGCTGGAGCCGAGCGCCCCGTCGAGATCTTTGAGCAGGTCATCGAACGAGAGCTGATGGGCTTGGCGCTTGCTGGCCTGCATCCGGCTGCGCACCACTTTGGCCGCCCGTTGCAGGATCAGATCCCGAATACCGGGACGGCTCGCCAGCAGCTGGTCTATCTGACTGAACAGCGGCAGGGTCGGCACCGCGCCCCCCTTCTTGAGGTTCTCCTCCAGCACCGTCTGGCCAAAGCGCTCCAGCTCCTTGGGAATGGCGTAGCCACTGGCCTCGTCTTGCGCCCAGTCGGCTATCTTGGCAAGCCACCCTTCGTAGTTCTTGCCGGTGTAGCGGCTGATCTGGCCGTCGGTCTGGCGGCGGATCTCGTCCGTCTGCGCCAGCCACTCGCGCTTCACCGCAGCGATGCGACTCATGGCCGCCTGATGGCGAGCGGCGAGGGTCTCATCCCCCAGCGCGGGGTGGATCTCCAGCTCGCTGTTGTCGAGCCAGCTGCCCATCTCCCGCAGCAGGGCGGCGGGGCTCGGCCAGAGCGCGCGCACGGCGCTGGCGAGGGGCTTGTCCACCGGATAGAACTCGGATCGCCAGTAGTCGCTCACCGCCTGCAGCCGAAGCTGGCTGTCATCGGTGAGAAATTCGGTTTCAAAGAGGGCACCCGACTCGAAGGCGTTCTGTTTCAGCATCCGCTGGCAGAAGCCGTGGATGGTGAAGACCGCCGCCTCGTCCATCTGGCGCTCGGCGGCCAGCAGGCGGCGGGCCGCCAGCTCGTGATCCTCCACCTCCGCCAGCAGCTGGCTCAGCAGGGCGTCCTTGCTTTCACCGCGCATAAAGGCGAGCCGCGCCTCGTGAATGCGACCGCGGATCCGCCCGCGCAGCTCGGCGGTGGCCGCCTCGGTAAAGGTCACCACCAGAATTTCGGTCACTGAAAGCGGCCGCTCGTGTGCACTCGGCTGACCGGCGTCTTCTCCCTCTTCAATGAGCGGGCCATGGCCCAGCAGCAGGCGCAGGTAGAGGCCGGCGATGGTGTAGGTCTTGCCGGTACCGGCAGAGGCTTCAATCAGTCGTTCACCATGGAGGGGAAAACGCAGGGTATTGAGCGGGTTAGCCATTATGTCAGCTCCTCCAGGGTCTTGAGCAGCGGGGTCAGGTGTTCGCGGGCCAGCGCCTGCAACTGCCCCAGCACCTCGTCATCGAGTTCGGGGAAGCAGCGGGCGACGTAAACGTCTTGCCCCTCCCCGTTGATCATCCAGCCGCCGTTGAAACGGGTGAGAGCCGCCTTGTCGGCCGCCTCCGGCTTGTCGGGATCCTTCTCGATCGCCTTGAGCCAATCCCAGGCGGTGTTGGGGAAAAACGGCAGCGGCCGCTTCATCCCCTGCGCCCAGCACGCCACCAGCGCCGCCAGCTTGGGGCGCGCCTCATCGGCAGCGAGTACAGGCAGTCGCAGACTCTGTTTGGCATCGAACAGCAGGGTGTCGCCGGGGGCGCCGCTCAATGAGAGGCAGAGGTGCTGGATCCAGCCCAGCAGCAGATCCTTGCCGTTGAAGCTGCCGGCTTTGACCACCAGCAAACGCCCCTTCTGGGTGTCGATCCACCCTTGCAGCTGACCCTGAGTGAGGGAGATATCGATCTCCACCGCCTGTTTCTCTGCCTCATTGGCCGCAACCCAAGGGCGCAGCCGGTCCGCCAGCTTGCCCATCTCGGCATCCAGATCGTCCAGCAGCAGGCTGCCAAACCACCCTTGCGGCAACAGGCCGGTGAGCTGCAACCGTTCGCGACGCTCGGTACTTTCACCTTCCGCCAGATGGGCATCGAGCAGCAGATCTTTCAGCTGATAATGTTGCAGGCTATCCAGCTCGAACGGCTCGCTGTCCTCGATGTTGGCTTCGTTCAGCTCAAACCACACCTTGAGGCGACGGTTGAGGAAATATTTGGTGGGCTGGCGATAGAAGCGCAGCAGCTCCGCCAGCTCCAGCCCCTGCTCCTTGCCCCATTCGGGGGGCAAAGGCAGCTCGCCGCTCTGGAAGTTGGCCGCGCCGCGCACCGGATTGAGGGCGGGCAACCAGTCGGCGGCATAGGTAAAGAGGCGTGAACCAGGCTCCGGATAGAAGTAGTTGCGGCTGTAGGGGGTGAGCGGGTGCGCCACCATCAGGTGGTTGAGCAGCCGCTTGCCGGAGGTTTCGTCATCGAGATCCTCATCCCCCGCCAGCACAAAGCCCTGCCGCACATAGTCGATCAGCTCCGCCAGCAGCACCGACGGCACCTTGTCGCTGTTGTCCTGCGCGCTGAAGCCCTGATAGCTGATATAGAGCCCCTGCTGGGCGCTGAGCAGCGCCTCGAGGAAGAGGTAGCGGTCATCATCGCGACGGGAGCGATCCCCACGCCGCGACGCTACCGCCATCAGGTCGAACCCCATGGGGGCCAGGGTGCGCGGGTAGACGCCATCGTTCATGCCGAGCAGACAGACCTGCTTGAAGGGGATGGAGCGCATCGGCATCAGGGTGCAGAAGTTGACCTGACCGGCGAGGAAGCGCTGGCTGGAGCGGGACTCCCCCAGCACGCTGCCGAGGTAATCCTGCAACAAGTCGGCGGTAATGGGCTGCTCGAAACGGGCCTCGCCGAGCCGGGTCTGCCACTCGACCAGCTGGCTGCGAATCAGCTGGAGTTGACGCTCTTCATCCTCGTCGGCCAGATAGAAGCGCTCCAGCAGCGCCAGCAGGCAGGCGTTCCACTCGGCCAGCGGCTGCGCCTGTTGCAGGCGGGGCAAAAACTCGGCCAGCGAGTCGACAAACCAGGCGAGCTTGCCAAGTGCCAGCCCCTGCTGACCCTCGATATCGGCGTAAGGCAGAATGCCCGCCACCGGCTCACCGTCGCCCATGGCAAAACCGAGCAGCATGCGGCGCAGGCCGAACAGCCAGCTGTTGCCGGACATGGGCGGCAGATCGAAACGGACTGGGTAACCGTCATCCAACCCCCAGCGGATGCCGGTCTCCTGCACCCAGACCCGCAGCTGGTTGAACTCGTCGTCATCCAATTCGAAACGGCGCAGCACGGCGGGCACCTCGAGAATGGCGAGCAGCTCCCCTGCCCCGAAGCGGGCATTGGGCAGCCTGAGCAGGGCGAGGAAGCTTTGCAGCAGGGGGCTCTCCTGACTCGCCGCCCGATCCGAGACCGCAAACGGGATCTGGCCCCGAGCACCAAACACCGCCTGAATATAAGGGCCGTAGCTGTTCACATCCGGCATCATCACCACCACATCTTTCGGGGTGAGGGTCGGGTCCTGCTCGAACAGCGCCAGCAGCCGGTCGTGCAGCACCTCGAGTTCGCGCATCGGGCCATGGCAGGCGTGGATCTGCAAGGATCCATCCGCCGGATCGATCGGGCTCTTGTGGTGGCTGCTGTCGAGATCGAACTGACCGGCGCCCCGTTCGGCCAGCTCCAGCACATCCTTCTGGATGGCGCGCAGCAGGCTGACATTGCCTTTGCCATCCACCTCGTCGATATCGACGAAGGCCTCGATTTGCGGCACCTCCAGCTCCATCAGCTGGTGCAGGTAGTCGCGCCCCAGCTTGCCCATGGAGGCGAGCAGCGGGTTGGCGGGGCCCTGCAATGTCTCGATATCGGTGCCGGGTTTGAGCTTGTTTTCGAGGCGCGCCAAGGTCTTGCGATCCAGCAGATCCCCCCAGTAGTAGCGGCAGGGGTTGGTGACGAACAGATGTACCTCCACCTCCGGTCGGCTACCGAGGGCCAGCAGCGCCTCCACATAGCGCGGCGGCAGAGCCGAGATGCCAAACACGAAGACCCGCTGCGGCAGCTTGCCCGGCAGATCGGCGGTACGCGCCAGCTCGTGGATAAACTCCTCGTAGAGGTTGGCACGGTGGTAACCGCTCGGAGAGAGCGCCAGGGTGCGAGCCACCAGCTCGCGCCACAGCTCCGGCTGCCAGTCCTGACCGCTCACCCCGGCCAGCTCCTGACTCAATCCTTCCCCCTCTTCCCAGCGGGCGATCCAGTCCGGCCGGTAGACCAGATACTGGTCAAACAGATCCGCCACCTTCTGGCAGAGCTGCCACAACCGCACCTGCTCGGGATCCTGGGCAGGATCCACCTCATCTCCCCCGCCCAGATAGGCGGCGAGCGGGGCAAAGGCGGGGCGCTCCAGCAAGGCGGGCAGAATGGTCATCAGCTGCCAGCTCATGGAACCCTTGTTGTAGGGACTCTGACGCGGCACATCCGCCAGCACCCGGGTGAACATCTCCCAGATAAAGCTGGCGGGCAGCGGAAAGTCGATATTGGCAGCGATGCCGAACGCTTTGGCCAGCTCCAGCTTGAGCCACTGGGCCATGCCCGGGCTCTGCACCAGGATCTGCTCCCGATCGAAGGGGTGAGAGAGAGGGGCCTGCCGGATGCGGCTCACCAGCAGTTCTTTGAGCAGATCCAGCTGATTGGAGTGGTAGAGGGTAAACATGAGCAATTCCCGCCTGTGGATGAGAGGGGGCGAGGGAAAAGGCGAGCCATTTCCGTCACTTCACAAGAGTGAGAATTGTCGGGGATCGAGGGGGAAGATGCAAAAGGCTCTTGTGGCCAGCAGGCGGGTAAACCGCCGAACCATGAGGGGCGCCGCAGATTTGACGCGCCGCCTCACCTATCCGGAAAACGCAGACAGAAAAAAGCCGGTGCAGTTGCACCGGCCAAAAAGCATTGGAAAACTTGACTCTTCAGGGCATTACCAGTTTTTGCCGAGACGGGCATCCAGACTGAAAGCCCCTGCTCCGGCCGCCGCCAGCGCCAGGAAACCACCGGCAACGGAGACGTTCTTCATAAACATCAGCATCTGCATCTGTTCTGCAGGCTGATAATGGAAAATAAAGGCAGCCATCAGGGTGAAACCGGCCAGCAGCACGGAGAGGCTGCGGGTAAAGAGACCCAGCACGACGGCAAGGCCACCACCCAGCTCAAGCAGGATCACCAGCGGCAACATAAAGCCCGGCACACCCATCGCTTCCATATAGCCCTGAGTACCGGCATAGCCGCCGATCTTGCTCCAGCCCGCCATTACGAACATCAGCGCCAGCAGTACACGACCCGCCAGCAGCGCTACATCTTTCATCTTGTCCATTTCATATTCCTCGTTTGTGTCACATCACCGCTGACTGCTTCAGGGTAGGTCAAATAACAGGGCTTGGCTGGCACTGGTCGCAACCAGCTCCCACCGGTATTCATCACGACTGAGTACCCCGTCGCCGGGTCGGGCAGCCAGACCGTTGGCGGCAAGCGTACCTGAAATCATCTGCAGGTAACCGTGTCGGCCAGCCAGTGCCCATTCGAGCGTCTCGCCCGGGGCCAGTTCCAGCCGCCATACGCGGGCCTGTTGGCGGATCCGCAGCGATCCCGCCTCGCCATCCGGTGACGCTACCAGCGTCATGCCCGGTCTGGACTCGATCTTCTTCTGCTGATACCCGGGTGGCGTGCCGAACTCGTTCGGCTCGATCCAGATCTGCAACAGGGAGAGGGGTTCCGTCTGCGAGGGGTTGTACTCGCTGTGGCGGATCCCGCTACCTGCACTCATCAGCTGGAAATCCCCTGCCGGGATCTGCTCGGCATGGCCGAGGCTGTCCTTGTGCTCTATGGTGCCTTGCAGCACGCAGGTGAGGATCTCCATATTGGCGTGAGGGTGGGTGGCGAATCCGCCACCCGGCGCAACCAGATCCTGATTGATCACCCGCAGTACCGAGTGTCCCATCCACTCCGGGTCATAGTAGTGACCGAAGGAGAAACTGTGGCGCGCGTCCAGCCAGCCAAAGTTGGCCTTGCCCCGCGCTTCTGCGGCTCTCAATTGCATCATGGTGTGCTCCTCATCTACCGGGACGGTTGATTAACGCTGTTTGCCGCTACCGATACCGAACGGAATACGGTATTCGCTGCTCTGGTCAGCCAGGCTGACGGTCAGGTTGCCCTGGGTACGGCTCGGGATCCGCACCTGCTGGGTGCCTGTCAGGTTGGCGTGGACTGATGCCAGCAGATCGCCAGACTCGTCACGCACTTCCAGCATAGGATTGGCTTTGCCATCCATTGCGGCAGTGGCGTTCCAGTTCACAAACAGCACGCCGGGCATGGCATTGAAGTCAGCCGGTACGGAAGCCTGGGCGAAACCAGTGGTCATCAGGCCTGCAACGGCCAGCATCTTGATTACGTTTTTCATGTTCATTCACTCTCTTGTTTTATATGTCATTGCCAAGGCCTTTTCGGCCAGAATCAATGCATCCATGCAAGAGGTCATTCAAATAGTGTGTTGTTCTTTCACCGACGTCAGACAGACCTATTTGGTGTGTCACAGTACGGAACTACCCGCATATTTGGCCGCTCGACGTTCCTGCCTAAGCGTTGATTGAATATTAAAGTGACATGACCTAACTTGTTAGCGAGATAAACTGGCAAACATATTCAAAAAAATTGAAGGTGAGGAATGGCCAAGGAATCGAACAAGGAGCGGGCGCTGACCCTGGAGGCAATCCGGGTGCTGGACGCCATCGACCGCCGCGGCAGCTTTGCGGCGGCGGCCGACGAGCTGGGCAAGGTCCCCTCGGCATTGAGCTACACAGTGCAGAAGCTGGAGGATGAACTGGATGCCATGCTGTTTGACCGCAGCGGCCACCGCACCAAGTTCACACCGGCGGGGCGCATGCTGCTGGAGCGCGGCCGGGTACTGCTGGAGGCAGCCGAGCATCTGGTGGGAGAGACCCGGGCGCTGGCCCGTGGCTGGGAGACCGACATCACAGTCGCCGTCGATGCACTGGTCCCGGTGCAGGCCCTCTACCCCTTGGTGGAGAAGCTGGCCGAGCAGACCGATACCCGACTGCGGCTGCGGGCCGAGGTGCTGGCGGGTAGCTGGGAGTGTCTGGAAGATGGTCGCGCCGACCTGCTTATCTCCTCCATCAACCCCGACATCATGATGACCGGCATCAAGCATCAGGTGATCAAGGACGAGGTGATGCTCTACGTCGCACATCCCGCTCACCCGCTACATCAGGAGCCCGAACCCTTGGCCGACGAGACCCTGCGCCGCTACCGCGCCATCGCCGTCGCCGATACCGCCCTGCGCAAGCCGGTGCTCACCTACCGCCTGCTCGACAAGCAGCCGCGCCTCACTGTCAGCACCATGACGGAGAAACGGGATGCCCTGCTGGCAGGGATCGGCGTCGGTACCATGCCACAGAGCTGGATTGAGGAGGACATCCGAGCCGGACGGCTCAAGGTGATCAGCCCCGAATATCGCCATCAGCTGCAGGTCGTACTGGCCTGGCGGCGAGACACCATGGGCAAGGCCAAAAGCTGGCTGGTGCGGGAGATACCAAAACTATTTGCAACTGGTGAGAAATGAGATCCAGTTAACAGAAATGTTAATTGCATGCCTCACTTGACGCCCAATATCTTTGCTGATTTCATAGCCGCCTCATTGAACCCATGGAAGCTGTAGAAAATGAAAAAGAGTTTGCTGGTTGCCCTCACCACCCTGCCCCTGTTTGCCAATGCCGGCCTGATGGACTCGCTGACCGACAGCGTCACCAGCAGCGTCAAGGATGCGGCCAGCACTGCCGTATCCGGTGCCATGGACAGCGCATCCAACGAAGCCATCAAAAAGGCACTGGATATCAAGGAAGGCGGCTCCAACAAGCAGGCAGTCAAAGATAAGCTGGGCTCTCCTGCCACCACCAAGACTGAATCCGGTCTGGAAGTGTGGACCTATGATCTGGATGCCCTGAACAAGGCCTCTCCGCTGCTGGCAGAAACCACCAAAAACCTGCTGAAAGATACCGACGCCGCCAAGAAAAACGTGGTCATCAAGTTCGAAGGCGAAACCGTCAAGAAAGTAGACCTGACCGACAAGGCTCAGGGCTAAGTTCGCTCATCCGTGCACACTCGCACCGACACAGATAGCAAGAGGGGGGAGCATCAGGCTCCCCTCTTTTATTGACAATCACCAGCGTTCAACCAATCTGCTGCTCAACGCAGTAAGCGCAAAAAGGGTGGCCTCGGCCACCCTTGGGTTGATAACAGCTGGCGCTGTTACTGGTTCGCTTCGGCGAACTGCTTCATCGCTTCGGCGTGCTTGGTCATACCGGCAGCACGCTCGTTGAGCTTCTTGATGAACTCCGCCTTCTTGGCAGGATCCTCGATGCGATCATAACGTTGCTGCAGGTTGGCCTGGATCTGCTCCGGGGTCATGTTCTGCATGCGGGCCATCTTGTCGTGGCGGCCACCGTGGTGTTTGCCACCCATCATGCCGCCGTCCATCGGGCAATCCACCATGGCACCGGGCTGGCCGGTGGGGGCCGCTTCACTGGCCGCATAGGCGCCCAGCGGCAGGCCAAGGATCAGGGTGGCGGTCAGCAGGGTTTTGGTCAGCTTTTTCATGGTCTATCTCCTGTAGGGATGATTCTGGTTCGGCGCTCTTGCCTTGCCCTCAAGTAAACACCCTGTCGGTGTCTGAACTTTGCCAGCATCGCCCTTTTTTGTAGCAGAGTGTGGCATCGTGCGGATCTGGCACACTTTGACACAAACCGTGCAGCGTATTTTCGTATACTCGTGCCAACGCCAAGCAGGGGAGGTATTCATGAACCAGGGCAACACCCACATTCTGGTGGTCGACGACCACAGCGAGATCCGCGATCTGTTGAAACGCTTTCTCGAACAGCACGGCCTGCGAGTCAGCTGCGCCCGAGATGGCAAGGAGATGAAACGGCTGCTGGAGGAGCGGGAGTTCGACCTGCTGGTGCTGGATCTGATGATGCCGGGTGAAGATGGTCTGACCCTCTGCCGCGAGCTGCGGGTCAAATCGAACCTGCCCATCATCATGCTCACTGCCATGGGGGAAGAGACCGACCGCATCATAGGGCTGGAGATGGGCGCCGATGACTATCTGGCCAAGCCCTTCAACCCGCGCGAGCTGCTGGCGCGCATCAAAGCGGTGATGCGCCGCACCCAGGCCGAGACCCAACCCGCCGCCGAAACCCTGACCCGGGATCTGCGCTTCGATCGCTGGTTGCTCGACGTCAATCGCCGGGAGCTGGTCGATGAGGATGGGGTGGGCCTGAGCCTCTCCACCGCCGAGTTCGATCTGCTCAAGGTGTTTCTCGAACGGCCGCAGCGAGTGCTGAGCCGGGATCAACTGCTAGATCTGGCCCGTGGCCGCGAGGCGGTAGCCTTCGATCGCGCCATCGATACTCTGGTGAGCCGACTGCGCCGCAAGCTGGAGCGGGATCCCAAGAATCCGGAGCTGATCAAGACCATCTGGGGTGGCGGCTATATGTTCTCCGCCGACGTGACGCAGGCATAAGCGGTGACCTTTTTGAAACGACTGTGGGCAAAAATATGGCCCAAGGGGCTGACAGGCCAGATCATTCTGGTGGCGCTGGCAGGGCTGATCCTGATCCAGCTGCTCAGCATCCAGATCTACCGCTCGGATCGGGAGGAGGCGCTTGGCTTCGTCAACAGCCGCAACGCCATGCAGCGGATCATCTCGGTGGTCAGGCTGCTCTCTCTATCACCCCCATCTCTCTATGACGAGATCCTCAAGGCGAGCCGCAGCGAAACCCTGCTGCTGCGCCTCTCAGACGAACCACTGCAACCGGATAATCGCAGCCCCCGCTTCGAGCAGCTGGTGCGCTCTCGGCTCGGCTACCCGCAGGGTCTCACCATAGAGATCAGCGCCGAGCTGAAAGAGGATGCCCAGCGCAGCAAAGCCTGGGAGCATCACGCCCGCATGATGCGGGATCGCAAGGGGCCACCGCCCCCATCACGCGACATGCGGCTCTATGGCTCCATCGAACTGCCGCAGGGAGGTTGGCTGCAGTTCAGCTCACTGGTCGACAAGGAGGCGGGCAGCTGGTCGTGGCAAACCACCCTCAATCTTATGCTGGTCGCCAGTCTGGTGATCGGGCTGATGGTGCTGCTGTTTCGCCGTGCCACTCGCCCGCTCAAGCAGCTGGCAGGCAACGCAGATCGGCTCGGACGGGGCGAGGATATCGAGCCCTTGAAAGAGGAGGGGCCGACCGAGATCCGCGAATCGATTCAGGCCTTCAACCGGATGCACACCCGGCTCGACCGCTTCGTGCAGGACAGAACCCGAATGCTGGCGGCCATCTCCCACGATCTGCGCACCCCCATCACCAGCCTGCGGCTGCGTACCGAATTTCTGGCCGATAGCGAGGACAAGGAGCGGATCCAGCAGACCCTGCAACAGATGGAGCAGATGCTGGCGGCGACCCTCAGCTTTGCCCGCGAGGAGGGACAGCAGGAGGCTACCCGCGAGCTGGATCTGGTCAGCCTGTTGGTCAGCCTGTGCGATGACTACGCTGATACCGGCCAGCCGGTCACCTGCCTGGCGGAGGGCAAAGAGGTCTACGCCTGCCGGGCCAACACCCTGCGCCGGGTGCTGCAGAACCTGATCGGCAACGCCATCAAATATGCCGGCAGCGCCGAAGTGTCGCTGGAGCGACGCAAGGAGGAGCTGTTGATCCGGGTCTGTGACAACGGGCCGGGAATCGATCCTGCGCGGCTGGAGGATGTATTCAAACCCTTTGTGCGGCTCGATGAAGCGCGCAATACCGAGTCCGGCAGTGTCGGGTTGGGGCTCTCCATTGCCCGTACCCTGGTGCATCAGCACGGCGGCGAACTGACCCTGCTCAATCGGCCACAGGGGGGACTGGAGGCGCGGATCAGCCTGCCGCTGTAAGTAGTCACTCTATCCGCCGACCTTGTCATGGCGCCGTTTACATCATGCAAACTTCATCATTTGAGCGCTTGTTCTTCGATCAGAAAGGTGGTGATAATCGGTGACCACGGGACGGTATACGGCAACGGATTGGAGCAAGGATGGCCTCTTCCAGGACAGGAGTCATAGTCAGTATCGGATGGGGGCTCCTGCTGCTCGCCCTTGCCCTGCCTGCCTGGGCCAAAGCCCCGGAAGAGCCGATCATCATTACCAACTCCAAAGCCTGGCAGCCCTTCTCCTATATCAATGAGTCGGGCCAGCCGGATGGCCTGCTGATCGATTTGTGGCGTGAATATGCCAAGGTCACCGGCCAGAAGATCGAGTTCAGGCTGGTCGACTGGCAAGGCTCTCTCGACCTGCTCCATGAGGGGAAAGCGGATGTTCACGCCGGACTGCTCTGGTCACCGGAGCGGGACAAACTGTTCGACTATGGCCGGCCTCTCGCCCAGCTCGACTCCCAACTCTTCTTCTCGAGCGAACTGCGCGGCACCGATGTCCACTACTACCTGCTCCATGAAACGGTCGGTGTGGTAGCCGGTGGCTACGAGGAGTATTACGCCAGACGCTACTTCCCCGGCACCAGACTGCAGACCTTCGACGACAATGACACCCTGCTGGCGGCGGCCTTTCGGGGCGACATTAAGGCCTTTATCGCCGATCTGCAGGTCGCCAACTTCTACATCTATACCTCGGACGATCCCACCCGCTTTATTCCGGTGCGCCACCTCTATACTGACCAGATCCGCTTTGCAGTGAGAAAGGGCGACCTTGCCCTGTTAAACCGGCTGGAAGAGGGGTTCGCCAAGCTCAAAGAGAGCGATCGGGAGCGGATCATCCGCAAGTGGATGCATGTCGAAACCGTCTACCCCATCCATCTCGGTCCCTGGCTACTGCTTGCTGGGGCATTGATCATGGTGGCCTACATAGTGCAATTGCGCCGCGCCGTTGCCAGCCGCACCACCGAGTTGAGCCGCGCCAACGCCAGACTGGAGAAACAAGCCAGTACCGACCCCCTGACCGGCCTGCTCAACCGACGGGCATTCATACCTGCCATGGAGCAACAGCTGGCAAGCGGGGAGCCCTGTGCTCTGCTGCTGTTCGATGTGGATCACTTCAAGGAGACCAATGACCGCTTTGGTCATGGCATCGGGGATCTGTTGCTGGAAAAGCTGGCCACGACTGTGACCAACCTGTTGCCCGAAGAGGCTCTGCTGGCCCGCATCGGCGGCGAGGAGTTTTGCCTGCTGCTGCCGCTGGCCACGCTGGCAGAGACAGAGCAGTGGGCCAAACGCCTCTGTCAGGAGTGCAATCAACAAACTCTGTACACCGACAATAGTGCAGTGACACTATCCATCAGCACCGGGGCAGTCTGGGTAGCCGCAGAGAGAGAGGCTGATGCCGACCAGCTACTACGGCAGGCTGATGCCCTCATGTATCAGGCCAAGGGACGGGGGCGCAATACCTGGCAAGCCGCCTCCTATCAGGCATAGCCCCCTGACGGACGCGCAATAAAAACGGCCACCATCGGAAGATGGCGGCCGCATGACAGGTTCCCTATCAGAAGTTGTAGGTCACGCCCAGGTTGTAGCGGCGACCATCCAGTACAGTGCCATAGCTGCTGTAATCCACCGTCTTGTCGAACAGGTTATAGACCCCGGCGGTCAGATCCAGATGCTTGTTGGCCTTGTAGACCAAGCCCATGTCAAAGAAGGTGTAGGAAGGAGTCCCCTCCGCCATCTTGACCCGGCTCAGGTACTCGGAGGTCTCGCCACGGAAGTTTACCCGTGACCAGAGGCTGAGATCCTCGGTGGTTTGCCAGTCAACACTGCCGTTGAACATGTGACGGGGCATCTGGTTGAGGGCATGACCCGCCAGTGGACCACTCTTCTGCTCGGACTGGGTAAAGGTGTAGCTGGAGCTGACCGACCAATCCTCATTGATGGCCCAATCCATCATCCCCTCGACACCGCGCATGTTCGCCTTGTCGACGTTGACCCGATCACTGATGAAGTCATAACTGTGACCATTGAGGGTACAGGCGGGATCACTCTTGCTGGTGCAGCGACGCACTTCGGAGATCTTGTTCTTGAAGTCGGTGTTGAACAGGGTAACCCCGGCGTTGAAGCCCTGATGACCGTTCCACAGCAGGCCGATCTCTTCACTCACGCTAGTCTCGGGTTTGAGGTCCGGGTTACCGACCAGCATACCATCCAGGCTGCCACCACCGGTGACCTGACCCCAGTTGGCCGCCGACATTCGCAAGTCAGGAGAGCGGTAACCGGTCGATACGCCTCCTTTCAGGGTCCAGCTATCATCCAGATGCCAAACGCCGTAGAGGCGCGGGCTCCAGTGAGAACCGTAGTTCTGGTCCCGATCCATGCGGGCGCCACCGGTCAGGGCAAAGCTGTCAGTGAGTGACCACTCATCCTCGACAAACATCGCCCAGCTCCAGCGGGTCAGCTGCTCGGCAGGGTTGGCCACTTTCAGGGTATTGCCCTGATCGTGCAGATCCTCATAACGATACTGCCCACCGACGCTCAGGTAGTGATCCCCCAGAATGAACTGGGTGTGGGTATCGGCGATGGTGTTGGTGAGCTCCATCTGGCGGCCGGGATTGGTGTTGGTCTCCTGCTGCAGATAGCTGCTGGAAGAGCCGAAATCATACTGACCATCATGGGTCAGCGCATAGTTGGTGCGCTCGTATCGGTTAAGGCTATCTTTCGCCTTGGCAGCCAGCGAATTGCCGGCCGTGCGATCCCGATCCTGCAGACTACGACTGGCTTCCAGATCGAAGCGGTTATGGTCATCAGGCTTGAAGCTGAGCACCGCCGTGCCACTGCGAGTCTCTTGCTCGGCAAAACCCTGGGTAAATTTGTCTTCACCACGATGAGCAAGCTGACCGTGGAAACGCAGCCCCAACACGCCATCGATCAGTGAACCTGCGGTATAGGCATCGGTCTGGAAGCTATTGCCGGCATCCTTGTTCTCCTGGAAGGTCGAATCAGCGTGAACCGAGCCCTGCCAAGCCAGACCGGTGGTCTTGCGGGTAATGACGTTAATCACGCCCCCCATGGCATCGGAACCATAACGGGATGACATAGGGCCACGGACGACCTCAATGCGCTCAATCGCCTGCAGTGGCGGCAGCCAGCCCTGCTCGATACCCGGACCATCGCTGTTCGGGCGAGTGCCACGGCTATCCACCTTCTTGCCATCAACCAGCATCAGGGTGTATTTCGAACCCATACCACGAATGCTGATATCACTGCTGCTGCCACCGCCGGTCACCACAACACCGGGAACATCCTTCAGGGCATCGGTCACATCGCGATATGCCCGTTTCTCCAGCTGCTCACGGGTAATCACGGAGATGGAGGCAGCTGAGTCTTCAATCTTCTGCTGGAAGCCGGAAGCGGTGACGACCATCACCTCTTGTTCGGCAGCATAGGCCTGGGTCGCAAGAAGGGAGCAGATCAGCAAGGCAAGCTTGTTCGGTTTCACTGTTGTCATGTTTTAGCCTGAACATTATTAGTAGGAAGGTGACGTATTCCCTTACTTCACTCATTACAACGCCATAGCATCCGGCCAGACGCAGCATTAGAAAAGGCTCATTTGAAAAGCACTTTATTAATCAGCCCGCATTGTAACGACCTCGCCAGAATCATTCAAACAATAATCATTATCATTTGATTCATGTGGTATTCCTGCAGCAGAATCGCTCATTCTTGATAAGAGACTGTTTTAATGGAATAAATCCATAAGCAAAAAAGGGATTACACAAACAAGTGGAAGCGATGACGTACCGTTGCAAGATGGCCTGATTTAATCGTCATGCACTATGGCCAAGGTGGGGTGTGATGCGATACAGAGCTGGAAACAGTAGCAAGAACGCCAACAGGGGGAAGGTATTGCCATCGCGGTGGGATGTCGGCAGCTCACCAGCAGGCTAAAACATCAAAACCCAGTCGTCAGACTGGGCTTTGTGTTGGTTCTGGTGTGCAAAACTGTGGATCACTGGGCAAAAACGCCCATAGCAAAAAGGCCTTCCCAGATGGGAAGGCCTTTCAAATTAGTGGCGGAGCGGACGGGACTCGAACCCGCGACCCCCGGCGTGACAGGCCGGTATTCTAACCGACTGAACTACCGCTCCGCATTCGGTTAGCTTGCGCTAAATCATTTGCCGCTTCTTATGAGGTGTCATCCTCGCAGCCAGTGACGTGATTCTTCACATCACCGTTTAATTGGGTGCCTGGCAGTGTCCTACTCTCGCATGGCGAATGCCACACTACCATCGGCGCTACCGCGTTTCACTTCTGAGTTCGGCATGGGATCAGGTGGTTCCACGGCGCTATGGCCGCCAGGCAAAATCTTCAATCTGAGAAAGCTGACATAAGTAATTCGTTCGTATTTGCTACAAGCCTTAGAACACTTCTTGGGTGTTGTATGGTTAAGCCTCACGGGTAATTAGTATGGGTTAGCTCAACACGTCACCGCGCTTACACACCCCACCTATCAACGTTGTGGTCTCCAACGGCCCTTTAGGACCCTCAAGGGGTCAGGGATGACTCATCTCAGGGCTCGCTTC